>CAZTGN010000028.1:0-16289 GCA_964613275.1 uncultured Conexibacter sp.
CGCTGATCGTCTGAGGCCATCCGCCGGTGCTCCATGGTCGGTCGAACGCCCGATCGGGCGCTCACCCCGGCTATCGACAGGCCCGCGCGAACCCCTTAGCGCCGCAAGAGCGCCTCAGCCCGGCGTGTCGGTGCTGATCGAGAGGGCGTGGATCGTCCCGTCGTCCATCCGCGGCTGCACCGCCGCGCGCACGAGCCGGTGCTGGTCGATCCGTCGCAGGCCCGCGAACTGGGGGGCGCTCACGCGCGCCCGCAGGTGGTCGCCGTTGCCCTCGTCGACGACCTCGACCTCGGCGCCGGGAAGCGCCTCGGCGATCATCCGCTCGAGCTCTCGCAGGTCAGCCATCGCCATCCTTTCGCGCCGCCCCGAGCAAGTCCTCGAACGCGGTCAGCTTCACCCGCGGCCTCCCGGCGGCGGCGCCGCGTCGCTGCTCGAGTGCGTCGATCGCCCGCCAGCCGTCGAGCTCGACGAACCGGACGCCGCGCTCGGCGAGCAGCCTCGCGAGGCCGTTCGGGTCGGGATCGCCGCGATCGGGAAGGCGGCGGGTGGCGGCGTCATCGAGCAGCGTCGCGATCGTCTCCTGGGCATCCTTCTTGTTGGTGCCGATCACGCCGGACGGTCCGCGCTTGATCCAGCCGACCACGTACTGGCCGCGAAGCGGCTGCCCGTCGTCGCCGAGCACGCGGCCGCGTTCGTTCGGGACGATGCCGGCGCTCGAGTCGTAGGGCACCCCGTCGATCCCGGTTCCCAGGTATCCGATCGAGCGCAGGACCATGCCGCACTCGACCGTCTCGCTCGCTTCCGTCGTGCGCGCCCGGATGGCGCCGTCGTCGCTGCGGTGGAGCTCGTTGACCCCGACGATCATCCGCTCGACCCGCCCGTTGCCCTCGATCGCGAGCGGGGTGCGCAGGAATCGCAGCTCGACGCGCTTCGGCTTGCCCGTCGGCGCGCGCTCGGCGAAGCCCGTGAACAGCTCCAGGTTCTTGCGGTTCGTGACGTCGGCGTCGGATTCGAGGAAGGCGGCCGTCGCCTCGTCGATCTCGACCGCCGCGGGATCGACGACGACGTCGGCATCCGTGAGCTCGCCGAGCTCGCGGACCTCGGGGTTGGTGAACGCCGCCTGGGCCGGCCCACGGCGACCGAGGATGACGACCTCGCGCACGTTCGACCGGGCGAGCGCCTCGATCGCGTAGTCGGCGGTGTCGGTCACCTCGAGCTCCTCGCGCGGCAGCAGCAGCATCCGCGCGAGGTCGGCGGCGACGTTGCCGTTGCCGACCACCACCACCCGCTCGCAGTCGAGGTCGAACCGGCGGTCGGCGTAGTCGGGGTGGCCGTTGTACCAGGCGACGAACTCGGTCGCGGCGTGCGATCCCGGCAGGTCCTCGCCCGGGATCCCCAGGCGGCGGTCGGCGCCGGCCCCGTAGGCCCAGACGACCGCGTCGTAGAGCTCGGCGAGCTCCGTCGCCGCGATGTCGCGGCCGACGGTCACGTGGCCGAAGAAGCGATAGGCGTCGTGCCCGGCGGTCCGCTCGTAGCGCTTGATCACGCTCTTGATCTTCGGGTGATCCGGGGCGACGCCGGCGCGGACGAGGCCGAACGGGGTCGGCAGCCGATCGATCATGTCCACCGCGACCTCGATCTCGGGATGGGAGAGCAGCGCCTCGGCCGCGTAGAAGCCGGCCGGCCCGGAGCCGACGATGGCCACGCGCAGGGGCGTGTCGTTGTCGCCACGGCCGCTCACCTCCGCACCTCAGAGGATGGCCGGCGCGGCACCGGTCGCGGTCCCGTGACCGGCATCGGTCACGATCCCGCGTCTATCCTCCGCCCTCGGTTCGCCCGCGCGCCGCTGCCGGGCCGGGTCGATCTCGAGGAAGGTGAACCTGATGAACGTCCGCTCGGCCATGGCCGCGATGCTAGCGCTCGCCCTCCTCTCGACCCCCGCGACCGCGACCGGAGCCGAATCGCCCCGGGTCACGATCGCGATGCTGCCGCCGGGTACCGACGTCGCCCGGATCGCCGCCGCGGTGCCCGCGATCGCCCCGGGCGTGATGAGCGCCGGCCTCGGCCGGGTGCCCGCGGCCCAGACCTACCTCGACATCGGCCAGGGCAACCGCCTGTTCGGCTCGCTCTACCCGGAGCCGCTGCCGCCCCTGTACGTGACCGGCTCGCGCGTGCCCGCCGAGCTCTGGACCCGGGTGCTCGAGCGCGCCGACGAGGCGCTGGCCGAGATCGAGCCGGGCCTGCTCGCCGCCACGCTCGAGGAGGCCGGGGTCGAGATCGCGGCACGGCCGCTTGCCGGGTCGCCGGCGTTGATCGCCGCGGATCGAAGCGGGCGCGTCGTCCGGACCCGCACCTGCGAGCCCGGAGGCTGCTCCGGCGTTACGGTTCTCAGCGCCAGGCCGGAGGAGCTGGGATCGATGGCCGGTCGGCTCCGTCCCGGATCCGGCGACCTCCTGATCGCGATCGAGCGCCCGCCGCCCGACCGCGATCTGCTTGCCGTCGGGATCGCCGGCGCCGGGTTCGACGGCGGCACCCTCACCTCCGACTCGACCCGGATGGCGGGGTACGTGTCGGCGACGGACCTGCTGCCGACGATCCTCGCCCGCTACGGCATCCCCGTCCCGGACGCCGTCGACGGGCAGGCGATCGCGGCCGCGGCCGGCGGCGGCGCGGCGGCCGTCGCCGCCCGCGAGGAGCGACTCGGCGAGGTCGCGAGCCGGCGCTGGGAGGTGCTGGGGGTGAACCTGTTGATCTGGGTCGGCATCGGCCTCCTGCTGGGCGCCTTGCGACGCCGGCTCGCCGGCGCGCTCCTGTCGACGCTGGCGACCGCGATGGCGCTGGTGCCGGCGATCCTTCTCGCCGCCGCCGCGCTGGAGCCGAGCGAGCTCGCCGAGCGGGTCATGGTCGGGGCGGGCGCGCCGCTTCTCGGCGCCCTGGCGATCCTGGCGCTGCGCCCCCGACTCGCCCGCCGGGCGCCCTACGGTGCGTTCGCCGCGGCCGCCGCGCTCTCGATCGTCGCCACGGCGGTCGACGTCGTCGCCGGCTCGCCGTTGACCGCGCTCTCGCTGCTGGGCCCCAATCCCGGCCTCGGGGTCCGCTTCTTCGGCATCGGCAACGAGCTCGAGGCGGCGATCGCGGCGATGCTGCTGCTCGCCGTCGGCGCCGGGGTCACGGCCGCCCATCCCGCCGACCCGGGGCGGACGGTCGCCGTCGCGACCGCCCTCGCCGTCGTCGGAGCGGTGCTGGCGTTCGCGCCGGGCCGCTTCGGCGCCGACGTCGGCGCAGCGATCACCTTCCCGGCCGGAGCGGCGGCGACGATCGTCGTCGCCCTCCGGCTCGCCCCCCGCCGCGCGGCGCTGGTGATCGCCGCGCCGATCCTCGCGCTGGCGGCGCTGGTGCTCTTCGACCTGGCGGTTCCCGGCGACTCGCACCTGACCCGCTCGGTGCTCTCGGCCGGCGGCCTCGACGAGCTCGGCGACGTCTTCGACCGCCGCATCACGCTCGCCGCGCGCAGCTTCCCGCGCTACGTCGACTCCCCGTTCTTCATCGCCACCCTGGTCGCGATCGCCGTGGCGATCGGCTTCCGCCGCACGATCGTCGCCTGGTTCCGGGGCCGTCCGGCGGCGCTCGCCGGGACGGCCGGAGCGATCGTCGCGACCGTCGTCGGCACGCTCGCCAACGACTGGGCGGCGCTGATTCTGTTGGTGGGGACGGGATACGTCGCCGCCTTCTGCGGGCTCGCCTGGGCGAGCCGCGCCCCCGGCGGCCGGGGCAACGGCTAACCTGATCCGGCAACCATGCGCATCGCCCTCGTCACGCCGTACTCGTGGACGTATGAGGGGGGCGTCAACCGGCATACCCAGGCGCTCGCCGAGCATCTGATCGCCCGCGGCAACGACGTCACGGTCCTCGCGCCCTGGGATCCGCCGGATCGCCTCAGCCGTACGCTCCACCGCGGCGCCGCGCCGCGGGTCAGGCCGATGCCCGATTACCTGTTGCCGCTCGGTCGCACCGTCGGCTTCGCCGCCAACGGCGCGGTCTCCAACCTGTCGGCCTTTCCGGCCGCGATCGCGAGGATGCGGCGCGAGCTCGGCCGCGGCGGTTTCGACGTCGTCCACGTGCAGGAGCCACCCGCGCCGACGCTCGCCTGGGACGCCTGCGGATTCCGCGGCGCGCCCGTCGTCGGCACCTTTCACGCCTACGCCCCCCGCCGGCTGCCCCAGCAGATCGCGATCGCGCTCGGCGCCCGCCGCAAGTTCAACCAGCTCAGCGCCCGGATCGCGGTCTCCGAGGCCGCCGAGTGGACGGGCCGGCGCTGGTACGGCGGCAGCTACGAGGTCATTCCCAACGGGGTCGATGTCGGCCTCGAGGCGCAGCGCCCCGGCGAGCGCGGCGGCGACGAGCTGGGGCTGCTCTTCGTCGGCCGCGCCGAGGAGCGCAAGGGGCTGCCGGTCCTCCTGCGCGCATTCGAGGCGCTCGTCGAGCACGTGCCCGCGCGGCTCGTCGTCGTCGGTACCGCTCGCGAGGAGATCGCTCGCGCGGTCGCCGACCCGGAGGCGCTCGATCACGTCGTCGCGCTCGGCGCGGTCGATCGCGACCGGCTCTGGAGGGAGCTGGCGGCCGCCGACGTCCTCTGCGCGCCGTCGCTCTCGGGCGAGAGCTTCGGCATGGTCCTGACGGAGGCATTCGCGGCGGGCACGCCCGTGATCGCGTCCGAGATCGCCGGCTACTCGGACGTGGTCGAGCACGGGGTCGACGGCGTCCTGATCCCGCCCGGCGATCCCCAGCGGCTCGCCGAGGAGCTCCTGCGGCTGCACGCCGAGCCGCGCCGCAGGGAGCGGATGGGGGAGGCCGCGCGCGCCAGCGCCGAGCGCTACGCGTGGCCGCGCCTGGCCGCCCGGATCGAGCGCGTCTACGAGCGGGCGATCGACGTTCCCGCGCCGGCCGACCGGCTGACCCGCGCCGCCCGGCGCTACGGGTTCATCCCCGCCGACGGCCTCGTCCACGTCCCCGCGACCCGGATCCCCTCGCCCGAGCCGGTGCCGGTCGACACGACCCCGCGCCGGCGCCGGATCGCGCGCAGGATCGGGCTCGGGGTCGGTGCGGTGGCCGGCGTCGCCCTGACGCTGCTGGCCGCCCGACGGATCGGCTTCGATTCGGTCGTCGAGAGCGCCGTCCGCTCCGATTTCGCCTGGGTCCTGATCGCGACCGCGCTGATGTGCCTGTCGATGTTCTTCCGCGCCGGCGCCTGGCTGCTCGCTGCCCGCTCGGCGCTGCCCGCCGCGACGTTGCGCCGCCGCGATTTCACCTCGGCGACGATGATCGGGGTACTGATGTCGGCGACGCTGCCGGCCCGGCTCGGCGAGCCGGCCCGGGCGATGGTGATCGCCCGCCGGATCGGGCACTTCCGGGAGACCTTCCCGGTGCTGCTCGGCACCCTCGTCTCGCAGACGGCCTTCAACGTCCTGGCGCTGATCCTGCTCGGCGCCGTGATCGTCAGCTCGACCGATCTCTTCCATCGCAGCTCCGAGCACCTGTTCCTCGCGAGCCTCGCACCGGCGCTGCTCCTCGCCGCCGTCGCCGTCGCGCCGGCCGCCGTCCGGCGCTCCGGCAGCGGCCGCGTGGCCCGCCTGGCCGGGATGGCCCGTGACGCGCTCGTCCGCGTGCGTTCCGGGCTCGCGGTCCTCCGCGACCCGCGCCGGGGCCCGTTCGCGGGCGCGATGCAGCTGCTCGCCTGGGCGATCCAGGTCGGCGCCTGCTGGGCGCTCGCGGTCGCGATGGGCCTCGACGGGGCCATGGGGGTCGCCGGCGCGGCCGCCGTCCTCTTCGCGGTCAACGTCACCGCTGTCGTGCCGGCGACGCCCTCGAACATCGGCGTCTTCCAGCTCGCGGTGATCAGCGTGCTGACGACCGGCTACGGGGTTGGAGCCGCCGACGCACTGGCCTACGGCGTCATCCTCCAGGCGGTGGAGATCGCGACCGCGGTCGGCCTCGGAGTCCCCGCCCTCGTCCGCGAGGGGATGAGCTGGTCCGACGTCCGCCTGCGGGCGCTCAGCGCCGCGCCGGTCCGCCTGCGGCCCCAGGCTCGGGCGGACGAGCGCGTCGGCGCCTAGCTGGATGTGGATCAGCCCGTCGCGCCCGGCTGATCCGGGCCGCCCTCCCCGGCGCCGCTATCCTTGCGCCTGCGCCATCAGGAGCGGCTGAGGGACCCGGACCTCGGAAGCCGCCGCAACCGGCGCCGTCTGGAGATCGGCGGAGCACGGTGCGACAGCCGGGAACGATGGAGGTGACCTCCCGAGTGAGCCAACCCGAACGCGACATCCTCGCCGCCGCAGGCGAGCGCATCATCGTCTACGACGGCGGCATGGGGGCGACGCTGGAGCGCTTCGACCTCTCCGGCGAGGACTACGGCGGCCTGCCCGGGAAGTGCCACGAGGCCCTCGTCCTCCACCGCCCCGACGTGATCGCAGGCGTCCACGAGGCGATGCTGGCGGCCGGCGCCGAGGTCGTCGAGACCGACTCGTTCCAGGGCTCGCGCCTGAAGCTCGACGAGTGGGGCCTCGGCGAGCGGACCGTCGAGATCAACCGTCGCGCCGCCGAGATCGCCCGTGAGGCGGCCGGGCCGGAGCGCTTCGTCGCGGGCTCGATCGGACCGACCGGCTTCCTGCCGGCGAGCGACGATCCGACGCTGGGCGACATCGGCTTCGGCCGGCTGGTCGAGGTCTTCGACGAGCAGGCGGGCGCGCTCGTCGAGGGTGGAGCCGACCTGCTGATCATCGAGACCGCCCAGGACATCCTCGAGGTCCGGGCGGCGATCGTCGGCGCTCGCGGCGCCTTCGAGCGGGTCGGCCGCGAGGTCCCGATCCAGGTCTCGGTCTCGCTGCTTCCGCAGGGCGGCAAGATGCTGCTCGGCACCGACATCGAGGCCGTGCTGGCGATCCTCGGGGGGATGAGGGCGGACATCGTCGGGCTCAACTGCTCGACCGGGCCCGAGGACATGCGCGACGCGATCCGCTACCTCGGCGAGGCGTCGCCCGTGCCCGTGCACTGCATCCCCAATGCCGGCCTTCCCCTGCAGGGCCCCGACGGCGAGACGATCTTCCCGGAGACCCCGGAGCACATCGCCGGACTGCTCGGCGAGTTCGTCGAGCGTCACGGCGTCGGCATCGTCGGCGGCTGCTGCGGCACCACGCCGGAGCACATCGCCGCGATCGCCGAGCGGGTCCGCGGGCTCACCCCGGCACCGCGCCCGGCGCCCGGGCCGCCGCGGCTTGCGAGCATGATGGCGGCGGTCGACCTCGTCCAGGAGCCGGCACCGACGCTGGTCGGCGAGCGCGTCAACTCGCAGGGGTCGAAGCGGGCGAAGGAGCTCCTGCTGGCCGACGACTACGACGGCCTCGTCCAGGTCGCCGAGGATCAGGTCGCCGGCGGCGCCCACGTCCTCGACATCTGCGTCGCGCTGACCGAGCGCCAGGACGAGGACGTGCAGATGGGCGAGACCGTGAGCCGGATCTCGCTCACCCAGCCGGCGCCGATCCAGGTCGATTCGACCGAGCCCGACGTGATCGAGGCGGCGCTCGAGCGGATCCCGGGGCGGGCCATCGTCAACTCGGTCAACCTCGAGGCCGGACGCGCCAAGCTCGACCGGATCGTGCCGCTCGCGATCCGCCACGGCGCGGCGCTGATCGCGCTCACGATCGACGAGGAGGGGATGGCGAAGACGGCCGAGCGCAAGCTCGAGGTCGCCCGCGAGATCCACCGCCTCGCCTGCACCGAGCACGGGCTCGATCCCGAGCTCCTGATCTTCGATGCGCTCACGTTCACGCTGACCACCGGCGAGGCGGAGTGGCGGCCGTCGGCGGTCGCGACGATCGAGGGGATCCGCCGGATCAAGGCGGAGCTGCCGGAGGTCAAGGCGTCGCTGGGGGTCTCGAACGTCTCGTTCGGGATCTCGCCCGGCGCGCGCGCGGTCCTCAACTCGGTCTTCCTCCACCACTGCGTGGGGGCCGGCCTCGACCTGGCGATGGTGAACCCGAACCACATCACCCCCTACGGCGAGATCCCTGCCGCCGAGCGGGAGCTGGCCGACGACCTCGTCTTCGACCGCTCCGAGGACGCCCTCGAGCGGTTCATCGCCCATTTCGAGAGCAAGGGCGCCGAGGACGAAGCGGCCGACGCCGGCGATCCGAACGAGGGCTTGGAGCCGGAGGTGGCCCTGCACTTCCAGATCCTGCGACGCCGGAAGGACGGCGTCGTGGAGTGGATCGACCGCGCGGTCGAGAAGGTCGGGGCCGTCCCGACCCTGAACACGGTGCTGCTGCCGGCGATGAAGGAGGTCGGCGACAAGTTCGGCGCCGGCGAGCTGATCCTGCCGTTCGTGCTGCAGTCGGCCGAGGTGATGAAGCGCGCCGTCGCCCGGCTCGAGCTGTACCTCGACCGGATCGAGGGCCACACGAAGGGGACGGTCGTGATCGCGACCGTGTTCGGCGACGTCCACGACATCGGCAAGTCGCTCGTCAACACGATCCTCACCAACAACGGCTACACGGTCGTCGATCTCGGCAAGCAGGTCCCGATCGACCGGATCATCGATGCGGCGGTCGAGCACGAGGCCGACGCCATCGGCCTCTCGGCGCTGCTCGTCTCGACCTCGAAGCAGATGCCTGCATGCATCCAGGAGCTCCACTCGCGCGAGCTCGACTTCCCGGTCCTGATCGGCGGGGCGGCGATCAACCGCGACTTCGGCCGGCGCGCCCTCTACCCGGGTGGGCGCGAGACCGACGAGGTCTACGCGCCCGGGGTCTTCTACTGCAAGGACGCCTTCGTCGGCCTCGATACCGTCGATGCCCTGATCGACGACGAGGCTCGCGACGGGCTGGTCGCGAAGATCCGCGACGAGGCCCGCAAGCTTCGCGAGAAGCCGCAGGAGCCCGACGACGCGCCGCCGACCGACGATGACTCGGTGCGCTCCGCGGTGAGCACGACGACGCCCGTTCCCGAGGTGGCGGAGCTCGGCGTCTCCGACGTCGCGGTCGACCTCGACGAGGTCTTTCCCTACCTCGACCGTCATGTGCTGTTCACGCTGCACTGGGGGGGGCGGGGCAAGAAGGGCGATGCCTGGCGGCGAATCGTCGAGGGCGACGGCGACGAGGAGGGCTTCCGGCCGCGGCTCGAGCGCATGTGGTCCGAGCAGGACTACCTCGAGCCGCGGGCGCGGATCGGCTACTTCCCCTGCAACGCAGACGGCAACGAGGTCGTCGTCTTCGACCCCGACGACCCCGAGCGCGAGCTCGAGCGGCTCGTCTTCCCGCGCCAGCCCCGCCACGACCGGATCTGCCTCGCCGACTACTTCCGGCCGATCGATGCCGGCGAGCGCGACGTCGTCGTCCTCCAGGCGGTCACCGCGGGGCCCGAGGTGACCCGTCGGATCGAGCGGCTCGAACGCGACGGCGAGTTCGCCGAGCAGCTCTTCGTGCACGGGCTCGGCGTCCAGTCGGCCGAGGGGATGGCCGAGTGGCTGCACGCGCGGGCGCGGGCGACGCTGGGGATCGATCCCTCCCAGGGTCGGCGCTACTCGTGGGGCTACCCGGCCTGCCCGGAGCAGTCCGAGCACGAGAAGGTCTGGCGCCTGCTGGGTCTCGAGGAGATCGGGATGCGCCTGTCGACCGGCTGGGCCGTGGAGCCGGAGCAGTCGACGGTGGCGATCGTCGCCCACCACCCGCAGGCCGTCTATTTCGGGATGAAGTCGGGGTTCGTGCCCGACGAGCCGAAGCCGGACGAGCTCATCGCCGGCACCGAGCGCGGCGGCGAGCTGCCGCCGGAAGCCGATGTGGCCGACGACGGCACGGTCGTCTCCGAGGTCGACGAGCCCGCCGCCGATGCGGCTTCGGCCTGACCGAGCGATTGCTGCCGACGTCCGAGGTCAGTGGCCCGAGCCCGCGGCCGGCGTGCGGCCGGCATCGCGCTCGCGGTCGCCCACGTCCGGCGGGTGGTCAACGAGCCGGGCCCGCTGGAATGCCCACCAGGCCTCGACCCGCGTCCGCATCGAGGAGAGGTCGCAGCCGATCATCTCCTCGTAGCGGGCGAGCCGGTAGCGAAGCGTGTTGCGGTGGATGTGCAGCGCGCTCGCGACCCGTTGCGGCCCGGCGCCCGCCTCGAGCCAGGCCGTGACGGTCTCCGACAGCTCGTCTCCGAAATGCCCGGCCTCGGCCAGCGGGGCGACGTAGCGGGCGACGAGTTGGGCACCGAGGTCGTGCTCGGAGAGGATCACCGACTGCAGCCCGACGTCGTCGAACCCGCATACGCCGCGCCGGCCCAAAGCCGCCGCCGCCTCCAGGGCCCTGCTGGCGAGTCCGAAGGAGCGCGCCGCATCGTCAAGGCGGACGGGTGGGCCGAGGCCGACGACGCCGTCCCCTGCCGTCCGTGGTGCATTCGAGAGGACGCCGACCATGTCGCCGTCGACGAGCGCAACCAGAGCGCCCCGGTCGGTGGCGCGCAGGGCCCGCTCGACCCGCCACATCGCATCGCTCGTCCGTCCCCTGGCCAGCATGTACCGCTTGTTGATGTCGAGGCCGTAGAGAAGTGCCTTGCTGCGCAGCTGCGGTGCCTCGAGCGTGCCCGCGACCAGCGCCCGGACGAACTCGGCCCGCCGCTCGTGGTCGCGCTGGCTGATCTCGATGTCGGTGCGCCGGTGGGCCCGGGTGGTGATGATCGTCAACTCGTCCGCCCACGCGCGCAGCCGCTCCGACCCGGCGAGAAGCTGCTCGGCGGGCAGGCGGAGCTCGCGCGCATGGAGGAGGAACCGCTCCCAGGCGACCTCGATCCCGAGCCGGTAGGCGAGCAACAGCGCGTCGACGCCGATCCCCTGCCGGGCCCGCTCTTCCGCCAGGCGCTCGGTCTCGGCTTGCTCCGCGGCCGTTGCACCCCGTACCTCTGCCACCGCGGCGAGGGCCTGGTGGATGTTGCGCTCGACGCCGGGCAGCAGCTCCGCGGCGCTCAGCTCGGCGTAGTCGGGCGAGGTCTCGCGGAAGCGCTCGACGATCGTGGCGGCGAGGCCCGGCGCCTCGCAGCGGACCCGCTCCAGTGCGGTCAAGAAGTCCCCCGCTACTGTGCGATTGCTCAATCCAGGACGGATCATACTGAGCACCTGCCCGTGGCCGGCGCGAGCCGGCGAAGCTATGATCGTCACGCCTGTACGCAACGGAGGTGAGCGATTGCATCAGGAGGTGGAGCGGTTGACGGCGGGCCCGAAGCCGGGTCGCTCGAGCCGATGGCCTGCGGTTCCGAGATTGTTCGGACGCACATCCGCGGCCCTCTGCTGCTCGGCGCTCGCAGTCGTCGCGGCCGCGTCTCCCGCGCTCGCTCGGGCCGCCTCTCCCGCTCCGGTTCACTGGAGCTTCGAGCGTGGATCGAAGCCGAGCCTCGACGGCTGGGAGGTGCTGCCCGACGGCGCCGCGGGGCCGAACCTCGCGACCGCTTCCGACCCCGTCAGCGGGCCGCCGTGGAACCCCGAGGGGCACTCCTACATCGACACCGGCGCAACCGCAGACCCGAGCGTGCGGGACGACGGGCTGCAGGCCACGCTCGTCTCGCCCCGCTTCCGCCTCACCCACCGTTACCTCTCCCTGCTGGTCGCGTCGCCGAGCAGCAGGCTGGGCAGCCCGTTGGGGGGCGCCCATGTGACGGTCTGCGCGCTCGACGCGAGCCAGCCCTCCGACTGCGGGGTCCTGGCGCGCGTCAGCCCCGACAGCTCTCGTCGCAACTTCGAGTATCGGACGATCGACCTGCGGGGGCAGGTCGGCAAGCGCGTCTTCCTGCTCGCCACCGACGAGACCGCACAGCGTCGCCTGATCGTCGACGACGTGCGCGCGAACGCCCCGACCATGCCGCTCGATCTCAGCGTCGAGCCGAGCGCCGAGGGCCCGAGCCTGGCCTGGAGCGCGGCCGGCGACGATGCCCCGATCGCCGGCTATCGAGTCGATCGCGCCACGCGAACGGACGGCCCCTGGACGCCGGTGGGGGAGCTCGCCTGCACGCGGCGACGCTGCCCGCTCGCCTTCACCGATCGTGGGGCCGATCGCTCCCGTGGCTACTACTACCGCCTCCGAGCGATTGCCGCCGACGGCTCGAAGTCGGAGGCGAACCTCGGCTTCGCAAGGCCGTACGTGCCGCTGATGGCCGCCGGCCGCACCCGGCGCTACGCCGGCGAGCGGCTCACCGGGATCGCCTTCCCGGTCGGCGGGATCGGGGCCGGCGGGATCCTCCACCTCGGGACCGGGGAGCGCAACGAGTCGTGGATCTTCAACGGCTACGGCCTGCAGCGCTCCCGCTACGCCAGCATCGTTCCGAACAGCTTCCTGGCCGTCCGCACCGAGCAGCGGGGGGCGGCGCCGGTGGTGCGAGCGCTGCAGACGGTCCCGGTCGGCTCGTTCCCGGCGATGCGGTCGCTGACGTTCACCGGTGAATACCCGTTCGCCCGTTACCGGTTCGCCGATCCGAAGCTCCCGCTCGAGATCTCCGAGGGCGTGAGCACGCCGATGATCCCGGGCGAGATGAGGAGCTCCGCGATCCCGACCGCGGTCTACGAGATCCGTCTCCACAATCCGACCGCGCGAGCCGTTCGCGCCTCCGTCCTCGTGACCCAGCAGAACGCGGTCGGCTTCGATGGCCAGGGCGAGATCGGAGGAGCCGACCGCCGCCAGTTCCCGGGCTACGGAGACAACCTGAACCGGGTCGCGACGATCGACGGCCGGACCAGGTTGGAGCTCACCGGGCCGCAGGGAAGCATGGCGTTGTCGATGGCCGGCGAGGGGACGTCGGGCACCGCGTCGTGGGGGTCGTCGGCGGGGCTGTACGACGACTTCCGGATGCGCGGAGAGGTGTCGGGAGCGCGGCAGGCCGCGAGCCCGGCGAGCGGTGCGACGATCGACGGAGCGCTGTCGCGTGCGGTGTGGGTGAGACCGGGCGCGACGAAGACGGTTCGCGCCGTGCTCAGCTGGAACTTCCCCGACGCGCCGCGGATCTTCGGCGGGGACGGCATGCAATACGGCAACTGGTGGTCGAACGCGAACGAGGTCGACGACTACGTCGCCGGGCATCGCCGCCTGCTGGCGCGGACGCAGCGCTACCACGACACCTTCTACCGGTCGAACCTGCCCAGGTACGTGCTCGACCGGATCACCGGCAACACCGCGACCTTGCACACCCCGACGATGTTCTGGGCGCAGAACGGGTTCTTCGGCGGCTGGGAGGGGTGGGGATGCTGCTGGAACATGCCGACCCACGTCTGGCACTACGCCCAGTCGCAGGCACGGTTGTGGCCGCAGATCGGACGGCGCTTCGAGTCCCAGTGGCTGGACGCGGAGCAACCGGATGGGCTGATCCCCTACCGGTTCAACACGCCCGTGTACGCGATCGACGGCCAGCTCGGCGTCGTGCTGGCCGCCTACCGCGATCACCTCACATCCGACGACGGCAGCTGGCTGGCTCAGCGGTGGCCGCGGATACGGAGCGCGCTCGACTACGTGATCGCCGCCAATGACCCCGATCACGACGGGGTCCCGGAGGGCGCTGCGCTGACGACGCTCGACATGCCGCAGGACGTGACCGCACCCTGGCTCGGCTCGTTGTACCTGGCGGCCCTCGACGCGGCGGCGCGGATGGCGGCGGTGCGGGGCGACGCTGAGGCCGAGCGTCTCTACTCGGCGATCCACGAGTCGGGGCGGGCTCTGCAGACGGAGCGGTTCTGGCAGGGCGAGTACTTCACCCAGACGGAGTTGAGCGACACCTCACGGCGGTCGTTGCTCAACGCGGTCGACATCGACATGCTGCTCGGCCAATGGTGGGCCGACCAGCTCGACCTCGACGACGTCTACGCCCCGGGGAAGATGTCGGCGTCCCTGCGCAGCCTCTTCGCGCACAACTTCCGGCAGAGCTTCATGGGGTCGAACCCGTTCGCCGGCTACCTGGTGACGGCGAACGCGCGGGTCTTCGTCGAGCCGACCGACGGCGGGATGATCGCCGACAGCTGGCCGGACGGGGGCGAGCCCGCGCTCCGGACCGTCTACTCCGACGAGGTCTGGTCCGGACGCGAGTACACCGCGGCGGCCGCGATGATCGCTCGTGGACAGGTCCGCAACGGGCTGCGCCTCGTGCAGGCGGTCGGCGACCGCTACGACGGGCGGATCCGCAATGCCCCCTACATGTTCTCGGGTGGGGATCGTTGGCTGGAGGCATGCGGGGTCGGTGATGGGAGCGGCAATCCGTTCGGAGACGACGAGTGCGGCAAGTGGTACGGCCGGGCGCTCTCCAGCTGGTCGCTGCTGCTCGCGCTGCAGGGCTTCAGCTACGACGGACCGGCCGGTGAGCTCGGCTTCGCCCCGGTCTTCAGGCCTGCCCGCCACCGCTCGTTCTTCACCGCCGGCACAGCGTGGGGGCTGCTCTCGCAACGGCGCGAGGGCGCCGTTCAGGCCGATCGGATCTGGCTTCGCCACGGTACGCTGAGGCTCGCGGAGCTTCGCCTCCGCGTCGCTGACGGCGCCGCCGTGCGTCGGGCAGAGCTGCGGATCGGCCAGCGGCGGGTGCGCGGCGTGCGGCTGACGCAGCGGGGAGCGGACGTCAGCTTGAGGATGGCGGAGCCGGTGCAACTCGGAACCGGCGACCGGCTTCGCGTCGTCATGCAGCTCGGCGGGACGTGAGGTGGGCTGAGGGCGCGACCCCGAGGACGCCGTCGGAGCTCGGCTGGACGATCGGTCAGCGGGGCGCGTACTCGAGGTTGCCGGGGAAGCCGAGCAGCAGCTCGGCGAGCAGGTCGGGGACCTCGACCTGCGGGCAGTGGCCGCAGCGGGGGATCACCTCGATGTCGGAGTAGTCGACGGTGCGAAGCACCCGCTCGGCCCCGGCCGTGAAGACCATCCGGTCCTGCTCGCCCCAGACGAGCAGGAGCGGACAGTTGATCCGGTCGAGCTCGAACGGGTCGCCGAGCTCGGGCAGCAGCCGCCGACCGACCTCGAGCACCGCCATGCTCCGCGTCAGGCTCGCGAGGTGGCTCGAGAAGGTGTCGATGACGGCGGGATCGGCCCCGGCGGGATCGCCGAAGACGAGCGTCCGGTACACGCGGCCGACGATCGGCTTGACGATCCGGTCCGGAACCGGCACCGGCGAGAACCGCAGCAGCCGCACCAGCCACTCGCTCTCGATCGCCGAGAACCATCCCGCCATGTGCAGGCCGGCCGGGGCGATCGGGACGATCCCGCCGACCGGTAGCCGGCGCTCGGCGGCGCGCAGCGCCAGCGCTCCCCCGAGCGAGTTGCCGACGACGTATGCCTCCTCGTGCTCGGCGCCGAGCTCGGCGAGGGCGGCATCGACCATCGTGTCCCACTGCGGCAGCAGCGGCCGATCGGCGGCCAGCGGGGCCGCGGCGCCGAAGCCGCGCAGGTCGATCGCGACGGCGGCGCGCCCGGCGGCCCCGAGCCGCTCGAGCAGCGCCCGCCAGGTGTCGGCGCTGTCGGCGTAGCCGTGCAGGAGCAGGAGCGGCGGGCCTTCACCGGGGACGGCCAGCGTGCGCGTCTCGACCCCGGCCAGCTCCCTCCGGTCCTCGGTTGGCATCGTGACCGGTCGGGTAGAACTCATCCCGAGCCATTTCTAGCGCCCGCCGCCGATGGCACGGGCCCACCCCGAACCAGACGAGGAGTCACCAAGTTGTCAGAAGTTTCCCGAGGGATCATGTCCGACGAGAGCCGCGAGGATCGCGAGAAGCTCGTCGCGATGCTCGAGAGGGCCTACTGGATGGAGATCGAGACGGTGATGAGCTACGTCGCCAACTCGGTCAACCCCGACGGCGTCCGCGCCCAGGAGATCAAGCAGTCGCTGGCGGCCGACATCAACGAGGAGCTCGGCCACGCACAGCAGTTCGCGGCCCGGATCAAGGAGCTCTACGGCGTCGTTCCCGGCTCGCAGGGGTTCACGGCCGAGCAGGGTTCCCTGCAGCCGCCGAGCCGGCAGACCGACATCCCGCACGTGATCCGTGGCGTCATCGAGGCCGAGGCCGGAGCGATCTCCTACTACAACGAGATCCGCGAGCTCGCGGCCGAGGTCGACCCCGTCACCGAGGACATGATGATCGCGATCCTCCGCGACGAGCAGGGCCACATGCGCGAGTTCGAGGGCTTCCTGCGCGAGTACGAGGCCGAGGGCCTGGCCTGAGCGGCCTGGCTGCGTCAGGCGGCGCAGCGCCTCCGGCAGCCCGTCAGGGCTGCCGTGATCTGAGCGCCGCCGCGGCCCCGCCGACG
>CAZTGN010000029.1:0-2357 GCA_964613275.1 uncultured Conexibacter sp.
CGGATCGGACGTGCCCGCGCCCGGCGAGGCCGGTGTGCCCGCCTGCTCCGGGGCCGGGGCCGCCGGCTTCCGCGGCGCCGCCGGCGCGGGCGCGGTGCCGGCGAGCGCCCGCACGATCGGCACCAGCCGCTCGGTCACCGCCGCCCGCGACGGGTCGATCTCGGGCCGGGCGGAGCGCAGGAGCGCCAGCTCGACGGTCAGCCGCGCCTCGTCGCCGTCGCGGATCGCCGCTAGCGCGGCGGCGAGCTCGTCGATCGCGCGGACGATCGCCACCTCTCCGAGCCGGCCCGCCTGCTCGACCATCCGTGCCTCGTGCTCGGGAACGACGAGGAGGTGGTCGGGGACCTCGTCCAGGGCCGCGATGACGACGAGCCGGCGGAGGTGGGCGACGAGGTCGGCGGCGAAGCGGGAGGGATCGTGCCCGGCGCCGGCGATGGTCGCGCTCACGCGGAGCGCCTCGGCGCCGTCACCGGCGGCGATGGCCTCGGTCGCCCGGAAGACCAGCTCGGAGTCCGCGACCCCGAGCACGGTGAGAACGTCGGCGGTCGCGATCTCGGTGCCGCTGTAGGCGACGAGCTGGTCGAGCGTTCCGAGCGCGTCCCGGAAGCTGCCGTTGGCGGCGCGGGCGATCGCGCCGACGGCGCCCTCGTCGACCACGATGCCCTCGGCGTCGGCGGCGCGACGAAGGACGATCGCGATCTCGTCCGGGGCCGGGCGGCCGAAGTCGAAGCGCTGGCAGCGGTCGACGATCGTCGGCATCACCTTGTGGGCCTCGGTGGTGGCGAGGATGAAGACCGTGTTCGGCGGCGGCTCCTCGAGCGTCTTCAGGAACGCGTTCCAGGCCTCGCGGGTGAGCATGTGCGCCTCGTCGAGGATGTAGACCTTCCAGGTGCCCTCCGGCGGCGCGTAGCCGACCCGCTCGCGGAGCGCGCGGATGTCCTCCACGGAACGGTTCGAGGCCGCGTCCATCTCGATCACGTCCATCGAGCTGCCGTTGGCGATCGCCACGCACGAATCGCAGACGCCGCAGGGCTCGAGCGTCGGGCCGTTCGCGCAGTTGAGCGAGCGGGCGAGGATCTTCGCCATCGACGTCTTGCCGGTCCCGCGCGAGCCGACGAACAGGTAGGCGTGGTGGACGCGGTCGCGCTCGATCGCGTTGCTGAGCGTGCGAACCACGTGCTCCTGGCCGACGACCTCGGCGAACGACTGCGGTCGATGGCGGCGGTAGAGGGACTGCTCGGCCACGGAGGATCAGTCTAGATGGCTCGCGGACCGTCCCCGGCCCGGGCTCGCCGCGAGCCCCGAGGCTGGCCCGAGGCCCGATCCGCGGGGCCCAGGCGGACGCCGTCTGCCCGGCGCTGCGTTGAGCCTGCCCACCCGGACCGGCAGGCGCGGCCTTCCGCCGATTCCGTCAGCCCGTCGCCGGGCTCCGGCTCGCGCCCCGGCCCAGGGCCAGGATCACGGCCAGGGCGCCGGCCATCATCAGCAGCCCGATCACGAGCAACCCGATGCCGACCCAGACGACCCAGTCGAGCTGGACCCCGGCGTCGGCCTCGACGTCGATGCCCCGGTCTCCGTCGGCGTTCATCACGACGGCGGTCCAGCGACCGAAATCGGCATCCCAGATCAGCTCCTGCCGGCCGGAGCCCTCGGCGTCCGCGACCCAGAAGTCCTGTTTGCCGGGCGGAGTCCGCGGCGCTCCCCCCTCGCGAGGGACGAGCTCGGCGTCGGCGCCGTGGAAGCCGATCAGGTCGTCTCTCGCGACGTTGCCGAGGTAGCGATCGACGTCACCGTCGCGGCCGATGCCGACGAACACGGGCGCGTCGCCGGTGACCCGGACCCGGACGTCGCCGAGAACCCCGCTGGGGGCCCAGTCGATCTCGTCTGCGCCGAGATCGATGCTCTCCGTGGTGATCGCGTATCCGGCGCTTTCGAGCTGCTGGCGATCGGTGGTGAAGTAGCCGTCATCGCGACCGGCGTAGCCCACCAGGATGGCGATGCCTCCGGCCAGCAGCGCCAGGCCGATCAGCTCGCCGAGGCCGGCGAAGACCAGCCCGACCACGCGGCCGGCAGTCCAGCCCGATCGCGGCCGGGCCGAGTGCGCCCCCGTCGGGGCGGTCGGAGGTTGCTCGTCGCCGTTCGCCATCGAAGCTCCCCGCTAGGCCAGCACGAGGGTGAGGACGATGGCAATCGCGAAGATCTGCTGCGACGAGTGCACGACGACCCCCATCCACGCGCTCTGGAACCGCCGCGAAGGATAGGCCATGAGGAAGACCCCATCGACCAGGGCGGCGGGATGCTCCCGCCGGGCGCCGGGCGCTCCGCCGATCGCGTGGAGCCGCCAGAATCACTGCGGT
>CAZTGN010000029.1:2367-11771 GCA_964613275.1 uncultured Conexibacter sp.
GCCTCGACAAGACACCGCCACCGGCCGCGGTCGGCTTCGCCCTTCGGCTCCGGCGGCTCCTGCAACGGGCGGGCGACCGGCTGCTGCCGCCCGAGGGGCTCGCCTGGGAGAAGGTGACCGCGCTGCAGACGACGAGCGTGATCGCGGCGCTGGTCGAGGTCGGCGCGTTCGACGCGCTCGAGCGCGGCCCCGCCAGCGCCGCCGCGCTCGCGGCCGAGCTCGACCTCCACGCCGACACGCTCGAGCGGGTGATGCGCCAGGCCGTGGACGAGGGGCTCCTGCGCCGCCGCCGTGGCGCCTACGAGCTGACCGCGGTCGGCGAGGCGTTCTGCGCGGAGCACTCGCCGACGATCAGCCACTGGGCGCGGCACATGAACACCGCCGCCGTCCAGCGGGCCTGGGCGGGGCTGCCGGCGACGATCCGGACCGGCGAGCCGTCCTTTCCGGCGACCCACGGCAGGTCCATCTGGCAGCACTTCGCGGAGAACCCGGACGAGGAGCGCCTGTTCGCGAACTCCATGCGCGAGCTGACCGGCCTCGTCAAGGCATGGGCGGTCGACGGCTACCCGTGGCCCGAGTCCGGGACGATCTGCGACGTCGCCGGCGGCTCCGGACCGTTGCTCGCCGCGATCCTCGCGGCCCGACCGCGCCTGCGCGGCACGCTCGTCGAGGCGGCCGGGGTGCTGCCCGAGGCCGATCGCCATCTCGCCGCGGCCGGCGTCGGCGACCGGGTCGAGCTCGTCGAGGGGAACATCTTCGAGCGGATCGAGGCCGAGGCCGACCTCTACATCCTCAAGGACATCCTCCACGACTGGGACGACGAGCGGTCGCTGCAGATCCTCCGAACCGTCAGGGCCGCGATGGCGCCGGGAGCGAGGCTGGTCCTCGTCGAGATCCTGCTCGATCCCGGGGATCCGGATCCGATCGCCACCCGGATCGATCTCCACATGCTCACCCAGTGCGACGGCGGCCGGCAGCGATCGGCCGCCGAGCTGCAGGCGCTCCTGGCCGCGGCGGGGATGCGCCCCGGCGGGGTCCACCGCGCCGGCGGGACGGCAATGGTCGAGGGGGTCGCCTGAGGCCCGTGGCCCGCTACGATGTTCCGCGGACCGTGCTGAGCGGGGACCTAGCGGAGCCCTGAACCCGCAATCCGCTCCAGCGGGGCTGAACGCCCGCCCGAGGATCCGGCCTTCGGGGCCAGTACGCCGCGGGCAGCGTTGACGGCCAGGTCCCGCGCGATGTGAGCCCGCGAACCAGGTCAGGTCCGGAAGGAAGCAGCCTTAAGCGTCAGCCCGCAAGCGCCGCGGATCAGCCTGACCAGAGCCAGCCACGGCGGGCACGCCCGGGGACCGTCTTACGAAGGCGGGCCGCACGGTCCTGCCCTGAGGCGCGATCGCCGGCGCATTCCGGCGTCATCGGCGGGCTCACGGCCGAAGGCCGCTTCACCCTCCTCTTCCTTGGACTGCTTGGCGCTCGCGCCTCAGGCGCGTAGCCGGCGCATTCCGGCGTCATCGGCGGGCTCACGGCCGAAGGCCGCTTCACCCTCCTCTTCCTTGGACTGCTTGGCGCTCGCGCCTCAGGCGGCTCCTGGCCTACGGCCGCATCGCCGCCGCGCAGGATCGGGTTCATCGGCCGTCCTGGTTCAAGGATCGCGGCGAGCGTCCGAAGCAAGTCAGTGCGGGATGACCTCGAGACGGACACGGACGCTCCTCACCTGCCTGCTGGCCCTGCTCGCCGTCGCGGCATCGACGGCCCTCGCGCCGGCGGCGATGCGCAGCAAGAAGATCGACCGCAACCTCTGCAGGACGACCGGCGGCGGCCGCTTCGTCGACATCCCCGGCTTTCCCGGCGAGCGCGTCGACCGGCGCCTCCTGCCCGACGTCAGGTACCTGGTCCGCAAGTACAGGATCTTCATCACCGACGGCTTCTCGAGGGACGGCGTCCACGCGGTGAACGGCGAGCACCCGCTCGGCCTCGCGCTCGACATCGTCCCCGACAAGGCCAACGGCGGCAGCTGGAAGCTGATCTCGCGCCTGGCCAAGCGGGTCGAGCCCCAGCAGAACGTGCCGCAGGCGCCGTTCCGCTGGGTCGGCTACAACGGCGACGCCAATCACGGCCGCGGCAACCACCTCCATCTCTCCTGGAACCACTCCGAAGCCCGCCCCTTCCACCCGGCCCGCACCGTCTACACGATGCGCTGCCCGGGCTCCACCAACGAACGTGACGGCGACGGCGGCGCGGGCAAGGGCGGCGGCAAGGGCGGACGCGACGGTGGGGGCGGCGGCGTCAAGCCCGGCGGTGGTGGCGGTGGCGGCGGCGGCGGCGGGATCCGCCCGCGCGGCGAGCGCAGCTTCGACCGCCGCGCCGCCGATCCGGTGATCGAGACCGGCGGCATCGCCGTCGGCTGATCCGCGCCGAGACAGCGCAAGCGTCCCCCCACAGGACGCTACTGCCGTCTCGGGGCTTGCCTGGGCGGTGGGTCGGGACCGGCGGCGCCTAGAATCCGCTCGCCCGGGGGCGCGTAGCTCAGTGGGAGAGCGTCCGCCTCACACGCGGAAGGTCGCTGGTTCGAAACCAGCCGCGCCCATCGCCCCGGTCCGGATGCCGGCGGTGCGGTAGAAAGCCGCAATGCTCGTCCCGCTCGCAGGCATCGACGCCACCTTCAACTCGGAGATCGTCGACAAGGGGGAGCTGCCGGCCCTGCTGCTGTTGATCTCGTTCGGCGCCACGTTCGGGATCACGCGGTTCGTCACCCACTCGATCCGCTCGGAGCGGTTCCCGTGGCTCGGCAACATCGAGGCCGGCGATACGCACATCCACCACCTCGTCTGGGGGATCTGCCTGTTGCTCGTCAGCGGGCTGCTGGCGGTCGCGGTGCAGCCGCCGCTCTCGGTGACGGCGGTCGTCTTCGGGATCGGCGCGGCGCTGACGCTCGACGAGTTCGCGCTCTGGCTCCACCTCGACGACGTCTACTGGTCCGAGCAGGGACGGCAGTCGATCGACGCCGTGATCGTCTTCGCGATCGTCTCCGGCTTCATGGTCCTCGGCGTCTATCCGATCTCCTTCGACGACAGCGGGCCCGGGCTCGTCGGCGCGATCAGCCTCGCCATCTCGCTCGCGATCGGGTGGACGTTCGTGATCGTCTGCTTCCTCAAGGGCAAGCTGATCCTGGGCGTGCTCGGCCTCTACGTCCCCCCGATCGCGATGGTGACCGCCTTCCGGCTCGCCCGCCCGAGCTCCTGGTGGGCACGCAGGCGCTACGGCGAGGACAAGCTCGAGCGCTCCCGCGAGCGCTTCAGGGGCGAGGAGACGATCGCGAAGCCGGACGTCGCCGGCACGGCGTTGAAGTAGGCCGACGGTGGACATCGTCATCGCCCTCGCCGCCGCGCTGCTGTTCGCGCTCGGCTCGGTCCTGCAGCAGAAGGCGGGGCTCGATGCACCCGACGCGACCGCGGGCTCGAGCTCGGGGCTGCTGCTGCGGATGGCGCGCAGGCCGGTATGGCTGGCGGGGATCGCCGCCGACGCGCTCGGCTTCGTCGGCCAGGCGGTGGCGCTGACGATCGGCCGGCTCGCCGTCGTCCAGCCGATCCTGGCGACGGCGATGGTGTTCGCGCTGCCGCTCGGCCACCGGCTGACGGCGCAGCGGGTCACCCGCAGCGACGTCGCCGCCGCCGTCCTCGTCACCCTCTCGCTGATCGCGTTCCTGACGATCGCCGACCCGAGCGGCGGCCGCGACGACGCCCCGCTCGGGGAGTGGCTCGTGCTCGGCGCGGTCGTCGTGGGGGTCTCGGTGCCGCTCACGCTCGCCTCGCTGCGGGCCCGGCCGGCGGTCAAGGCGACGCTGCTGGGGATCGTCACCGGCATCCTCTTCGGCGTCAGCGCCGCGCTCACGAAGTCGGTCGGCGACGCGATCAGCGAAGACGTCCTCGGCGTCCTCACCGACTGGCACCTCTACGCGCTGATCGCCATCGGCTACGTGTCGATGACTTACAACCAGCTCGCGCTCAGCACCGGCGTCCTCGCCCCGGTGCTGGCGGCGTCGATGGCGCTCGACCCGATCACCAGCGTCGTGATCGCGACGACGCTGCTCGAGGAGTCGCTGCACGAGGACCCCGTCGGGATCGCCGCGACGCTCGGGGCGCTGGCGGCGATGATCGTCGGGATGGCGATACTCGCGCGCACGAGCGAAGGCCAGACGGCGGCGAAGCCGGGATCCGGGACCGCGCTCGGGGCTCGCTCGGGGCCGGCTGCGGCTCCGGCTCCGGCCGATGGCTGAGCTCAGGCGACGGGGTCGCCCGCCCCGCCCGCCGCGGCGAGGCGCTCCATCCGCTCGCCGGTCCGGCGGCGGGCATAGAGGAAGTAGATGAGAAGGCCGATCGCGAGCCAGACGGCGAGCCGGATCCAGGTCGCCGCCGGCAGCGTCGCCATCAGCGCCACGGCGAAGACGATCCCGAGCGGCGCGACCACCCAGACGGCCTTGACCCGGAACGGCCGCTCGAGGTCGGGCCGGCTCCGGCGGAGGACGAGGACGCCGGCGCAGACGATCGTGAACGAGAGCAGGGTCCCGATCGAGACGAGGTCGCCGAGCACGTCGATCGGCAGCAGGGCGGCGACGGCGGCGCCGGCCACCGCGCAGACGACCGTCGCCGCGGTCGGCGTCTCGAACCGCTCGCTGACGACGCCGAGCCGGTCGGGGAGCATCCCGTCCGACGACATCCGCATGAAGATCCTCGTCTGGCCGTAGAAGGTGACGAGGACGGTCGCGGCGAGGCCGATCACCGCGGCCGCCGAGATCGCCGACTCGAGCCAGTCCAGCGAGCCGCCGCCGGCGCGGACCGCGAGCGCGAGCGGGTCGGCCACGTTGAGCGAGGTGTAGGGGGTCAGGCCGGTCATCACGATCCCGATCGCCACGTACAGGACGGTCGAGATCACGACGGTGGCGAGCAGGCCGATCGGGATCGTCCGCTGCGGGCGCCGGGCCTCGGCGGCCGCCGTCGAGACCGCGTCGAAGCCGACGTAGGCGAAGAAGACGACGCCGGCGGCGCGGAGGATGCCGGTCGGGCCGAAGTCGCCGAAGCCACCCTCGCTCGCGGGGACGAACGGCTCCCAGTTCGCCTTCGTCACGTAGAAGGCGCCGACGACGATGAACAGCAGCAGGACGCCGAGCTTGAGCGCGACCATCGCGTTGTTGGCCTTCGCCGACTCGCGGGTGCCGAGGTAGAGCAGCGCGCAGGTGACGACGACGATCAGCAGCGCCGGCAGGTTGACGACGCCGGCGCCGTCCCCGAACGGCGGGCTGACCAGGTCGTGGGGAACCGTCACCCCGATGCTGGCGAGGAAGCTGACGAGGTAGCCGGACCAGCCGACCGCCACCGTCGAGGCCGCGAACAGGTACTCGAGCAGCAGGTCCCAGCCGATGAACCAGGCGAGGAACGAGCCGAAGACGGCATAGGCGTAGGAGTAGGTCGAGCCCGCGGCCGGGACCATCGCCGCGAGCTCGGCGTAACAGAGCGCCGTCACCCCGGCGGCGAGGCCGGCGAGGAGGAACGAGACGATCACCGCCGGGCCCGCGTAGCGGGCGGAGGCCTCGCCGATCGTCACGAAGATGCCGGCTCCGACGACGCTGGCGATGCCGATCGCGGTCAGGCTGAAGGGTCCGATGGCCGCCGAGTCGAGCCGTTTGCGGTCGATCCTGGCCTGGGCGACGACGGCGTCGATATTGCCGGCGGCCATCGCGGAATCCTGTCAGAGTGCGGCCCGCGAACGACGGGAGATCGGCACTTGGAATCCGAGGAGGCGAAGCAGGAACGCGGCGGCGGCGACGGCGTCGGGGCCGAGGAGGCGCCGGAAGGCTCGCGTGAGCGCTCGCGGTTCCTGCGGGAGGAGCGGGCCCACCGCATCGCCAAGCTCGACGCGATGCGGGACCGCGGCGTCGACCCCTACCCGGTCCGCTTCGACCGCGACCACACCGCCGCATCGATCCGCGATCGCTTCGGCGAGCTCGGCCCCGGAGCCGACTCCGGCGAGCGGGTGAGCGTCGCCGGGCGCGTGATCGCGCTGCGCCGGCACGGCGGCCTCGACTTCCTCGACCTCCGCGACGAGACCGGCAAGATCCAGCTCATCGCCACCCGCGACGAGCTCGGGGAGGCGACCCTCGACGCGCTCGAGGCGCTCGACCTCGGCGACTGGATCGGCGTCGCCGGCGTCGTCGTGACGAGCCGGCGCGGTGAGCTCTCGATCCGGCTCGAGAGCTTCGGGCTGCTCGCCAAGGCGCTGCGGCCGCTGCCCGACCTGCGCAAGGGGCTTACCGACCCCGAGGCCCGCTACCGCCGCCGCTACCTCGACCTGATCGTCGACGACGACTCGCGCGAGGTCTTCGCCAAGCGCTCGACCGTGATCGCCGCGACCCGGGAGGTCCTGCTCGAGCGCGGGTTCCGCGAGGTCGAGACCCCGGTGCTGCTGAGCCAGGCGGGCGGCGCGGCGGCGCGACCGTTCATCACCCACCACAACGCGCTCGACATCGACATGTTCCTGCGGATCGCGCTCGAGCTGCCCCTGAAGCGGCTGATCGTCGGCGGGATGGATCGCGTCTTCGAGGTTAGCCGGGTCTTCCGCAACGAGGGACTCGACACCCGCCACAACCCCGAGTTCACGATGCTCGAGGCCTACCAGGCCTTCGGCGACTACCACGACATGATGGACCTGACCGAGGCGATCATCGAGGCCTCGTGCCTGGCCGCCAACGGGACGACGGTCGTGGACGTCGACGGCCGCGCGGTCGACATGAAGCCGCCCTACCGGCGGGCGACGATGGCGGCGCTGATCGAGGAGGCGACCGGCGAGAGGATGCACCCGTCGATGCCGGTCGCCGACGCTCGCGCCGTCGCCGATCGCTACGGCGTCGAGTGGCTCGACGTCTGGGGCTCGGGGAAGATCCTCGCCGAGGTCTACGACGCGACCTGCGAGGCGAAGCTGATCGAGCCGACCTTCGTGATGGACCACCCGCGCGAGGTCTCGCCGCTCGCCCGCGCCCACCGCGACGACCCGTTGCTGACCGAGCGCTTCGAGCTCGTCGTCGCCGGCCGCGAGCTCGCCAACGCGTACTCGGAGCTCAACGACCCGGTCGATCAGGCCGAGCGCTTCCAGTCGGAGGCGAAGCTGCAGGCCGGCGGCGACGAGGAGGCCGAGCCGGTCGACGACGACTACGTCGAGGCGCTCGAGTACGGGCTGCCGCCGACCGGCGGGCTCGGGATCGGCATGGACCGGCTCGTGATGCTGATCGCCGGCGTCGACACGATCCGCGACGTGATCCTCTTTCCGACGCTGCGCCCGGCGGAGGGCCGTGGCGGCGCCTCGGAGCCGGCGACGCTCGATCTCGACGTCGGCGCCGAGGCGGCAGCCGCGGAGCCGGCACCGATCCGGACGCCGACCCGCTGGGCGAAGCCGCGGGGCCGCTCGCGGGCCACCCGCGTGCTCGCCTGGCTGACGGCGCTGCTCGGGCTCGCATCGCTTCTGCCGACGCTGCCCTGGCTGCACGTCTCGCTCGGCGTCGGGGACCTGCTGTCGAGGACCGACCGCTCCTACCTGTTCGTCGTCTCCGCGGTCCTCGGGATCGGACTGATCGTCGTCTCGCTGCAGATCGCCCGCGGCAAGCGCCGCGCCTGGGCGATCGCGATGGTGCTGTTCGCCGCCGCCGCGGTCGTCCACGTCGTCAAGGGACCGGACCCGATCGCGGCGCTGCTCGACGCCGCGATGGTGGTCGCGCTCGCCTCCTACCGGACCGAGTTCCGCGCCCACGGCGAGCCGAGCTCGCTGCGCCAGGCGCTCCTGTTCGTGCCGTCCTACCTGCTCATCGTCGGCGTCTTCGGGTTCGTCTCGCTGCTCACCCAGCGCGACTTCGTCACCCCCGACCTGAGCTTCGGCGGCATGATCGAGACGACCTACGGGGGCCTGCTCGGCTTCGACGGCCCCTACTCGTTCGAGCACCGGTTGTTCGCCGAGTTCTTCGGCGACGCCCTGCTCGTGCTCGGGATCGTCGGCCTGCTGCTGTTCCTCTTCCTGCTGTTCCGGCCGCTCGTCCGCAGCCGGGCGCCGGTCGAGGAGGCGCGGGAGCGGGCGCGGGAGATCGTCCGCGCCCACGGCTCCGACACCCTCGCCTACTTCGCGCTGCGCCGCGACAAGAGCTACTTCTTCTCCGCCGACGGGCGGTCGCTGGTCGCCTACGCCTACGTGCGCGGCTACGCGATGGTCGCCGCCGACCCGATCGGCCCGCCCGAGGACGCCGGCGAGGCGCTCGACGAGTTCCTCGCCTACTGCGCCGAGCAGGGCTGGAAGGCGGCGTTCCTGGCGGTGCGGGAGGACGCGACGCCGCTCTATCGGGAGCGCGGCCTGCACTCCCTCTACCTCGGCGACGAGGCGATCCTGCGCTGCCGCGACTTCAGCCTCGAGGGCGGCGGGATGAAAGCGGTCCGATCGGCCGTCAACCGGGTCGGCAGGGACCACCGGTTCGAGCTGGTCAGAGAGGGCGAGGCGACGGCCGAGCTCGTCGCCGAGCTGAACGCGATCAGCGACGAGTGGCGCCAGGGCGCCGCCGAGCGCGGCTTCACGATGGAGCTCGGTGAGGACGTCGAGGGCGTCGCCGACGACCTCGTTCTGGCGATCGCCCGCGAGAGCGGCGACGGCGGCCGCGTCGCGGGCTTTCTCCGCTTCGTCCCCTGCTACGGGGCCGAACCCGGCTACTCGCTCGACCTGATGCGGCGGCGGACAGACGCCGCCAACGGGCTCACCGAGTACCTGATCGCCAACGCCGCGCTGGGGCTCGGCGCGAGCGGCGTCGAGCGCCTGTCGCTCAACTTCGCCGCCTGGGGCCGGCTGCTCGACGAGTCGACCGAGCTCGGGCTGGGCGGGCGGATCCAGCGCCGGATCGCGAAGGCGCTCAACCCGTTCTTCCAGATCCAGTCGCTGCGCGACTTCAACGCCAAGTTCGACCCCGACTGGCTGCCGCGCTCGATCGTCGTCGAGGACCCCGCCGACCTGCTCGAGGTGGCGCTGCTCTACGCCTCGATCGAGGGCTTCGTCGAGATCCCGCTCATCGACCGCTTCCTCGTGCCGCCGGTGCGGGCGGCCGAGCGCGGCGTGGCGACGGCGTCATCGAGACGCTAGCCGCGGCCGCGGCTCCGTCAGCGCACGGCCTCGAGCGCTGTTTCGTCCCCATCCGATCCACCGGGTGTGAGCGCTCCGAGATACCGGAGGAGATACTGACTTAGACTCAATAGCGCAGTCCACGGCCGCCGTCGTCGGCAGCCGACCGCATCCACGGGAAGGCGAGGTTGTTTGTGAGAGTCGTGCCGGTCATCATCTTCGTCATCGGCCTGCTCGGGTTCGGCGCCCTCGCGGCGAGTGCA
>CAZTGN010000029.1:11781-16257 GCA_964613275.1 uncultured Conexibacter sp.
GGCGAGTGCGAGCGCCGCCCCGATCGCCGACAGCGGGACCCCGTCGATCCCCCTCTACCAGGGCTCGCCGGCGGTCAAGAACCCGATCTCGAACCCGACGAAGCCCGAGCAGAACCCCTACATGGCGCCGAACCCGCGCTCGAACATCCACAACGACACCTGGATGACCGACGCCTACGACCGCCGTGGCCCGCTCGGCAGGGACCCGGTCACCGACAGCTACGCCTACCCCTCGTCGCTGTGCGGGTCGCTGGCGTTCGACTCGGAGGGCCGGATCATCACGGTCTGCCCGTCGATCCCCTTCCCGCCGCAGGCGCGGATCATCGATCCCGAGACGCTGGCGCCGATCGACACGCTCGACCTGCCGACGGCGTCCAACCCGCCCGGCACCAAGGAGTACCAGAACTTCGCCGGGGGCGGCTACTTCTTCCTCGACGAGGAGGACCGGATCTGGGTCCCGACCAGGACCGACCACATCCTGATGCTCGGGACGGGCGGCGGCGAGCTCGAGGTCAAGCGCGACTACGACCTGACCGACGTCCTCGACCCCGGCACCGAGCGGATCACCTCCGCCCTGCCCGACTTCGGGGGCAACATCTGGTTCGTCTCCAAGCAGAACGCCAAGATCGGCATCCTCGACCGCAAGAGCGGGAAGGCGAAGCTGATCCGGCTCGACTCCGACGAGGAGATCGAGAACTCGTTCTCGGTCGCCTCCGACGGCGTCTACATCGTCTCCAACAAGCGGATGTACCGGCTGAAGGCGAACGGCAAGGGCAAGCCGAAGATCATCTGGCAGGCGAAGTACCCGAACTCGGGCATCGTCAAGCCGGGCCAGGTCGATGCCGGCTCCGGCACGACGCCGACCAACCTCGCCGGCGGCTACGTCGCGATCACCGACAACGCCGACCCGATGAACGTCGTCGTCTACCGGACGAGGAAGAACCTGAAGAAGCACCAGAAGCGGGCGGTCTGCAAGGTGCCGGTGTTCGAGCAGGGCGCGAGCGCCACCGAGAACTCGCTGATGGGGACGAAGCGGTCGCTGATCGTCGAGAACAACTACGGCTACCAGGATCCGTTCGGCCCCAACTCGGGCGCGGTCACCGAGCCCGGCTTCGCCCGCGTCGACATCGACAAGGACGGGAAGGGCTGCACGAAGAGGTGGACGAACACCGAGGTCCGCGGCCCGACCGTGGTCCCGAAGCTGTCGACGAAGACGGGGCTGATCTACACCTACGCGCGGCCCGAGGACCCGGCCAACCAGGGGTACTTCTGGACCGCGATCGACTACCGGACCGGTGAGACCGCCTGGAGCCGGTACGCGGGCTCGGGGCTGGCCTTCAACAACAACTACGCGGGCCTCGCCCTCGGCGACGACGGCACCGCCTACCTCGGGGTGATCGGCGGGATGATCACGCTCCGCGACGGCCCGTGAGCGGGCCGGCGCTGCGGCGGGCGACGCTCGCGGGCCTGCTCGCGGCCCTCGCCCTCGCCCTGCTCACCGGCACGGGGGCCAGCGCCGGCGCGGTCGGCCCGACCCCCGAGCGCGCGGCCGAGCTCGGTCGCCAGGCCTGGATCTACGGCTTCCCGCTGCTCGAGTTCGCCCGTGTCCGCAAGGAACAGACCAGCGTCGCCTGCCCGGACCGGCAGGGGAACTCGCCGCTGAACTCGTTCTCGAACGCTCCCACCTTCCCGAGCCCCGAGAGCCGCACCGTCGTCGCCCCCAACACCGACACGCTCTACTCGATCGCCCACCTCGACCTCGGCCACGGCCCGATCGTGCTCAGCCACCCCCCAATGGGCAGGCGCTACTTCAGCCTCCAGCTCCTCGATCCCTACACGAACGTGATCGGCTTCATCGGCTCGCGGGCGACGGGGTCGAAGGCGGGCCGGTTCGCGATCGCCTGGCGCGAGAAGCCGGCCCGGACGGAGCCGCGCATGCCGGTGATCGAGTCCCGGTACCGGCGGGTCTGGGTGATCGGACGGACGCTCGCGACGGACCGCGCCGACCAGCGCGAGGCCTACCGGAAGATGAAGCGCTACGGGCTGGCCCGCCTCGGTCGCAAGCCACGGAGCTTCGCCAGGGATTGCGACCCCGGCGAGCCGGGTGAGCTCCCGACCCCGACCGACGGCGAGCGCTTCATCGCGAAGCTGAACCGCAAGCTCGCCTCGAACCCGCCGCCGAAGCGCGACCGGCCGCTGCTCGACGAGCTGGCGAGCGTCGGCGTCGGCCCCGGCCTCGACCCCGACGAGGCCGGGCTCTCGCCGGCGGCGCTCGACGCGCTCCACGCGAGCGTCAGCGCCGAGGCGACGTCATTTCCGACCACGGCGCGACTCGCGGCCCTGCAGCAGGCGATCGCCCAGGGCGGCTGGCTGTTGCCGGCGGACAACATCGGCGACTACGGGACCGATTACGAGTTCCGCGCCACGATCGCGATCCTCGGCCTCGGCGCCAACACGCCCGACGAGGCGATCTACCCGACCGCGCTGACCGACTCGACCGGCGCCCTGCTGAACGGCAGCAGCGACTACCGCATCACCTTCGCCCCCGGGGAGGCGCCGCCGGCCCGCTACTTCTGGTCGCTGACCGCCTACGACAACGGCGGCTACCTGACGCCGAACCCGATCGACCGCTACTCGGTCGGCCCGAGCCACCCGCCCCTGCGCGAGAAGGCCGACGGCTCGATCGTGATCGCCCTGCAGGGCGACGAGCCGACCGAGAGCCGGGTCAACTGGCTGCCGACGCCCGCCGCCGGGTTCCGGCTGAACCTTCGCCTCTACGGACCGAGCAGGTCCGCCCAGCACGGCAGCTGGAGGCCGCCGCCGGTCGTCGAGGTCGGTGCAGCGGGCGGGTGAGCGGCGGCCGCCGGATCGGGACGCTCTGCGCCGCTCTCATCGGGCTCGCCTGCGCGCTGCCGGCGAGCGCGGCGGCGGAACCGACGCCGGCCGAGGCGGGCGAGCTCGGCTCCCGCGCCTACGACTACGGGTTCCCCCTGCTCGACATGCACCGGATCCGCCGCGAGATGTCGAGCGTCCCGTGCCCCGATGGTCGCGGCAACGCGCCGATCAACCACATCGCCAACGCCTCGAAGTTCGCGACCCCAGTCGACCGCACCGTCGTCGCCCCGAACACCGACACGCTCTACTCGCTGGCCCAGCTCGACCTCGGGAAGGGGCCGGTGATCCTCCGGCACCCCGAGCTGGGGGACCGGTTCTTCGACTTCGAGCTGGTCGACCCGTGGACGAACGTGATCGGCTACGTCGGCACGCGGACGACGGGCAGCGACGCCGGCCGCTTCGTCATCAGCTGGAACGGTCGCAAGCGGGCCCGTAAGGCGAAGGCGACGGGCCTGCCGGTGATCAAGTCGAAGTACCGGCGCGTCTGGCTGATCGGGCGGACGCTGGCCGGCGACGAGGGCGACCAGGCGACCGCGTACGAGCTGATGAAGCGCTACCGGCTGACGAAGTTGAACGGCAGGCGATTCCGACTTCCCGCCGGCTGCCATCGCGGCAAGGGCGAGCCGACGAAGCACCCGCTCCCGACCGACGGCCCCGGCTTCATCGACGCGCTCAACGAGCAGATGGCGAAGAACCCGCCGCCGCGGCGCGACGAGGCGCTCCTCGACGAGCTCGCGCCGCTCGGGATCGGGGCCGGACTCGATCCCGAGGACGCCGGCCTCTCCCCCGCCGTCCTCGACGCCCTCTACGCCGGGGTCGTGGCGGAGGCGGCGGCGCTGCCGATCGAGACGAGGCTCGACTTCCTGCGACAGTCGATCGCGGCGAAGGGGTGGATCTTCGCCGACCCCGACATCGGCGCCTTCGGCACCGACTACCGCCTGCGGGCGGAGATCGCCGTCGTCGGCATCGGCGCCAACACCCCCGAGGAGGCGATCTACCCCGGCGCCCTCGCCGACTCCGGCGGCGCCCTGCTCGACGGCGCCAACGACTACCGGATGATCTTCGCCGCCGACGACATGCCGCCGGCGCGCTACTTCTGGTCGCTGACGATGTACGACCGCGAGGGCTTCCTCGTCGACAACCCGATCGACCGCTACTCGCTCGGCCCCAGCCACCCGCCGCTGGTCACCCGCGACGACGGCTCGATCGTCGTCGCGATCTCCCACGGCGAGCCGGCCGAGGCCGACGTCAACTGGCTGCCCGCCCCGACCGGTGGCTTCCGCCTCAACATGCGGCTCTACGGACCGCGGAAGCCGGCCCTCGACGGGCGCTGGCTGCCGCCGGCGATCGTCCGGGAGCCCTGACCGGGCTCGCCCGCGCGGGATCGGATACAACCCGCCGATGGAGAACCGCAACTTGCGCGTCGTCCTCGAGACCGACCGGCACCGCATCGTCGGCGAGATGACCCTTCCCGCGGAGGGCTACCGCAGCCGGCTGTCCGACTACCTCAACCAGGGCGAGCTCGGCTTCGTCGCCCTCACCAACGCAACCGTGATCGAGCACCTCGGCTCGGGCGCCACC
>CAZTGN010000030.1:0-4226 GCA_964613275.1 uncultured Conexibacter sp.
CGGGTGCGAAGCCGACCTCGACCGCGAGCGCGGCGGCGATCAGCTCGACGATGCCCTTGGCGTCGTAGAAGTCGACCGGCCGATCGGCCGCCCGCCAGCCCGCCGCCCCGGGGGCGCCCGCGAGGACGGCGGCGATGCGGTGCGGCTCGGCGACCGGCGCCGGCCGCGAGCCCGCGAAGCCACCGCGGAGCGGCACGGCGCCGGCCGGCGACCGCTCCGGCAGATAGGCGCGGCCGGACTCGAACAGCGCGATCCGGTCGGCGCCGTGGGCGAGGTTGTGGGTGGCGACCGTGAGCAGGCCCCCGATCAGGTCCGTCCGCATCACCGCCTGCTCCTCCGACAGCGGGTTGCGCAGCGAGACCGGCGCCCGCTCGGCGAGCCCCGGAACGCCACCGCGGCCGGGGTCGACGAAGCTCCACGTGATCGCCTCGTCGAACCCGGCGTCCCGCAGCAGGTCCTCGACCCGGCGCAGCAGGCGCTGGTGGCGGGCCAGTCCGCCGATCGCACCGCCGCCGGGCAGCGTCGCGGGGAGGTGCTCGTCGAGGCCGTGCACGCGCGCCACCTCCTCGACCAGGTCGACCTCGCGGACGACGTCGAAGTGGCGGTCGGCCGGCACCGTGACCTCGAGCGGGCCTCCGGCGCCACGCTCGACGCCGAAGCCGAGCCGGCCGAGGTACTCGCCGGCCCGCTCCGGCGCGACCTCCATCCCCAGCAGCGCGTCGGCGCGCTCGGGCCGGTACTCGACCGTGAACGGATCCATCGATCGCGGCCGCGAGTCGACGTCGATCGTCCCCGGCGCCAGCCGCGCCCCGCAGAGCTCGACCATCAGCTTCGCCGCAACTCGCTGCGCCCGCATCGCCAGGTCGGGATGGAGCTGCTTCTCGAAGCGGGTCGATGCCTCCGAGCGGAGGGCGAGGAGGTTCGACGTGCGGAGGATGTTGACCCCGTCCCAGGTGTCGGCCTCGTGCTGCACCCGCGTCGTCGCCTCCGAGACCTCCGATACCTGCCCGCCCATGATCCCCGCCAGCCCGGTCGGGCCGGAGCTGTCGCAGACGACGACGCTCTCGGCGTCGAGGGCGCGCTCGACGCCGTCGAGCGTCGTCATCCGCTCGCCGGCGGCAGCCGTCCTGACGATGATCCCGCCGCCGGGAACCAGGTCGAGATCGAACGCATGAAGCGGCTGGCCGGTGAGCAGCATCACGTAGTTGGTGATGTCGACGACGTTGTTGATCGGCCGCTGCCCGGCGGCGATCAATCGCGCTTTCAGCCACAGCGGCGAGGGGCCGACGCTGACGCCGGTGAACGCCCGCGCCGTGAAGCGCGGGCAGAGCTCGGGAACCTCGACCGTGACCGAGGCGAGCGCGGCGACGTCCTCGGCGCCGGCCGGCTCGGCGTCGTCCTCCCACGGCGCCGGGGCCAACCCGGCCCCGGTGATCGCGTGCAGCTCGCGGGCGATCCCGTAGATGCCGAGGCAGTCGGGCCGGTTCGGCGTGATATCGAGATCGAGGACGGTCTCGGCGATCGCGACGACGTCCTCGAGCGCATCGCCCGGCTGGGCTTCGACGCCATCCAGCACGACGATCCCGTCCGCGTCCTCGCCGACCTCCATCTCCGCCTCCGAGAGGATCATCCCGGCCGATTCGACCCCCCGCAGCTTCGCCTTGCGCAGCTTCGTCCCGTCGGCGAGGACGGCGCCGGGAAGCGCGACCGCGACCGTCTGGCCGGCGGCCACGTTCGGCGCGCCGCAGACGATCGTCCGCGGCTCGCCCTCCCCGGCGTCGACGGTGCAGATTCGAAGCCGGTCGGCGTTCGGATGCGACTCGGCGGCGAGCACGCGGCCGACGACGAAGCCGTCGGTGGACGGCGCCCCGATCCGGCCGATGCGCTCGACCTCGGTGCCCGTCATCGACAGGCGCTCGGCGAGCGCCCCGGCCTCGAGGCCCGGATCGCAGTAGGTGCGCAGCCATGCCAGCGGTGCCTTCACCGGAACTGCTCCAGCATCCGGACGTCGTTCTCGAAGAACATGCGCAGGTCGGGGACCCCGTGCTTGAGCATCGCGATCCGCTCGATCCCCATGCCGAAGGCGAACCCCTGGACCCGGTCGGGCTCGTAGCCGCGGTCGCGGACGAACCCGAACACGTTCGGGTCGACCATGCCGGCGCCGAGGATCTCGAGCCACCCGGTCCCCTTGCAGAGGCTGCAGCGCCCGCGGTCGAGCTCGCCGCTGCCGCCGCAGCGGAAGCAGGAGACGTCGACCTCGACGCTCGGCTCGGTGAACGGGAAGAAGTGCGGGCGGATCCGGACCTCGCGCTCGGCGCCGAACACCGCGCGGGCGAAGGTCAGAAGCGTCCCGTGGAGGTCGGCGAGCGTGATGCCGTCGCCGACCGCGAGCCCCTCGACCTGGCTGAACATCGGCGTGTGCGTGGCGTCGGAGTCGCGCCGGTAGACGCGCCCCGGGACGATGATGAAGATCGGCGGCTCGGCGTCCTCCATCGCCCGAACCTGCATCGGCGAGGTGTGGGTCCGCAGCAGCACGTCGCGCGGCCCCGGTGGTGCGTGCAGCGGCGCCCCGTCGGAGCCGTAGAGCTCGATACCGTCCCCGAGCGAGGCAGGATCGACGTAGAAGGTGTCCTGGAGCATCCGCGCCGGGTGTCCGGGCGGATGGTTGAGCGCCGTGAAGTTGTAGTAGTCGTGCTCGACCTCGGGGCCCTCCGCGATCCGGTAGCCGAGGCCGACGAAGATGTCCTCGATCTCGCGCCGGGTCCGGGTCAGCGGGTGCAGGTGGCCGAGCCGGACTGGCGGCGTGCCGGGCAGCGTGACGTCGATCGCATCCGCCGCCAGCCTCCGCTCCAGCTCGGATCGCTCGTGCCGGGCCGCCGCACCCTCGACGAGGCCCTCGAGCTCGCGGCGCACCTCGTTGCCCGCCTTGCCGACCGGACCGCGCTCGGCGGCGGGAAGCTCCCCGACCGCGCGCAGGATCGTCGTCAGCTCGGCCTTCCGGCCCAGATAGCGGACCCGTGCCTCCTCGACCGCGGCGGCGTCGGCGGCAGCCGCGATCGCGGCGCGCCCTTCGTCCCGTATCCGCTCGATCCGATCCAGCATCAGTCACCCGTTCCCGCAGCGGCGAGCGACGATATCCGCTGCAGCGCGATCGCCGCCGCCGCCGCCACGTTGAGCGACTCCGCCGGCCCGCGCAGGGGGATCGTCGCCTTCGCGTCGCAGGCGTCCGTGACCTCGTCCGGCAGCCCGCTGCGCTCGGCGCCGAGGCAGAGGGTCGGCTCCGCGGCGAGAGCCGCGATCGCGGCGTCGAGGTCGGCGCCCCCGTGGGCCACGAGGCCGAGCCGGGGCGTCGGCGTCGCGGCGAATCCGGCACGGACGGGAGGGCTGGAGAGCACCGCGCCCATGCTCGAGCGGGCCGCCTTCGGCGAATAGGGGTCGGCGCAGCCGGGACCGAGCGCGACGCGGGCGCCGGTCAGGGCGGCCGCCGTGCGGATGACGGTGCCGACGTTGCCGGGGTCGGATACCCCGTCGAGATAGACCCGCGGCGGCTCCTCCGCGCCGGCGGGCGCGTCGATCTGCCAGACCACGATCGCCCGGGTGCCGGAGCCGAGCGCCGAGGCCGCGTCGAGCAGGTGCGGCTCGACCTCGATCCCGGCGATGCCGCTGCCGGCGGGGACGAGGACGTCGACCGGGGAGCGACCCGCTTCGAGGCCGGCGGCGAGCAGGTCCTCGCCCTCGGTGACGAACAGCCCCTCGCGCTCGCGCCAGCGGCGGTTGCGAAGCTTGCGGACGAGCTTCAGCTTCTCGTTGTCACGGCTGGTTATCACTGCTGTCCTCCTGTCTGCCGTCCTGCCGTCTCGCTCCCCGCATCAACAAAAACGGGCGGCCACCAAGGACCGCCCGGGAGATCGTCGCTTCGGCCGCGGCTACGCCACGGCCTCCCGGGCCACCTCGGCGAATCGGCGGAACGCTTCGGGGTCGTTGACGGCGATGTCGGCCAGCATCTTGCGGTTGACCTCGACGCCGGCCTCGCCGAGGCCGTGGATCAACTCCGAGTAGCTGAGGCCGTTCTGGCGGGCCGCGGCGTTGATCCGGGTGATCCAGAGGCGCCGGAACTCGCGCTTGCGGTTGCGGCGGTCGCGGTAGGCGTACTGGCCCGACCGCATGAGCTGCTCGTTCGCCGACCGGTAGCTGGAGTGCTTGCGGCCGTAGTAGCCCTTCGCCCG
>CAZTGN010000030.1:4236-9444 GCA_964613275.1 uncultured Conexibacter sp.
CGCGCCAGGGTCTTCTTCCGGCGCCGGCGCCGCGCAACCGCGTTCGTTGCCCGCGGCACGCCTACCTCCCCTTCCCGAGGAGCTCATCGACCCGCCCACGATCGGGCCGCGCGATCGCAACCGGACGCTTCATCCGCCGCTTCCGCTTCGGCGACTTCTTCTCGAGGATGTGGCTCGAGTAGGCACGGCGCCCGCGGAGCTTGCCGTTGGCCGTCCGCTTGAAGCGCTTCTTGGCGCCCGAATGGGTCTTCATCTTCGGCATCGGACGGGACATTGAAGCAGAGTCCCGCTGCCGCCCCCATCGTCAGCGACGGCTTGCGCCGCCTGTGGCGATGGTGATCGTCGCTCGCGCTAGCTCGCGCCGGCGACCTTGCCGGGGGCGAGGATCATGTGCATGTTGCGGCCCTCCTGCTGCGGCGCCTGCTCGACGGTCGCGAGCTCGCCGAGGTCCTCGTTGAGCCGTTCCAGAAGCGCCCGGCCGCGCTCCGGGTGGGCCTGCTCGCGGCCGCGGAACATGATCGTGACCTTGACCTTGTCACGCTTGTTGAGGAAGCGCTCGACGTGGCCTTTCTTCGTCTCGTAGTCGTGGTCGGCGATCTTCGGGCGCAGCTTGATCTCGCGCACGTTGACCTGCTGCTGGTGCTTTCGCGCCTGCTTCGCCTTCTGCTCCTGCTCGTACTTGTACTTCGAGTAGTCGAGCAGGCGGCAGACCGGCGGACGCGAGTCGGGGGCGACCTCGACCAGATCCAGATCGGCCTCACGGGCGATCCGCCGTGCCTCGTCGGTCTCGACCACCCCGACCTGCTCCCCGTCGGCGCCGATCAGGCGCACCTTCGGCACGCGGATCCGGTCGTTGATGCGAGTCGGGTCCCGGTCGGGAGGACGCCGATCGAAGCGTCGCGGAACCGGCACTAGATAACGCCGTCGCTGATCGTCAAGCCGTCAACGCTGAGTGGTCGGGACGAGGGATGCGCAAGGGCACGGGCGCTCAGGAGCGGCGCGACGTGGTCTCGGCTGCTGGCATCGCGCGGCAGTATAGGGCCCGGCGCGGGGAAACGCGAGATCCGCGGAGGCGGTCGCCGGTCCGCGGCTCACTGCCGGGGCACGCCGACGTGAGCCGCGAACGCCCGCGCGTCCATCGTCCCGAGGTCGCCGTCGGCGTGCGAGCGGACAGCCGCGCCGCCCGCCTCCAGCTCGCGGTCGCCGACCACGAGCATGTAGGGGACCTTCGCCAGCTCGGCATCGCGGATCTTGCGGCCGACGGACTCGGCGCGATCGTCGATGCGGGTGCGGACACCACGCGAGCCGAGGTCCGCGCCGAGGTCCGCGGCGGCTTCGTTGTGGCGGTCGGCGACCGGCAGGATCGCGGCCTGCGTCGGCGCCAGCCAGTCGGGGAAGCGGCCGCCGTAGTGCTCGATCAGGATCCCGGCGAAGCGCTCCATCGACCCGAGCAGCGCGCGGTGGATCATCAGCGGCCGGTGGTCGCGGTTGTCGGCGCCCTGGTAGGCGAGGTCGAACCGCTCGGGCATGAAGAAGTCGAGCTGGCAGGTCCCGAGCTGCCAGGAGCGCCCGAGCGCATCGGTGACGTGGAAGTCGATCTTCGGGCCGTAGAAGGCGCCGTCGCCGGGGTTGACGCGGTGGTCGCGCCCGATCCGCTCGAGCGCGTCGCGGAGCATCCCCTCCGCCTCCTCCCACTGCTCGTCGCTGCCGATCGACTTCTCGGGGCGGGTCGAGAGCTCGACGTCGACGGCGTCGAAGCCGAAGCGGGCGTAGAGCTCGTCGATCGCGGCGACGATCGCGACGATCTCATCGGCGGCCTGCTCGCGGGTGCAGTAGACGTGGGCGTCGTCCTGGGTGAAGGCGCGGACGCGAAGCAGGCCGTGGAGGACGCCCTCCCGCTCGTAGCGGGAAACGCGGCCGAACTCGGCCAGGCGCAGCGGCAGCTCCCGATAGGAGTGGCGGCCGCTGGCGAAGACGAGGCACGCCCCGGGGCAGTTCATCGGCCGGACCGCGAAGCGGCGGGAGTGTCCGTCGCGCTCCCGCTCGGCCGGCTCGGCGAAGAACATGTTCTCGCGGTAGTTGTCGTAGTGGCCGGATCGGTGCCAGAGCTGCTCGTCGAGGATCTGCGGCGTATCGATGCGGAGGTAGCCGTGCTTGTCGAGCTGGGATCTGACCTCGGCCTCGATCAGGTCGAGCAGGACCGTGCCCTGTGGCAGCCAGAACGGCATCCCGGGCGACTCCTCCCGGAACATGAACAGGTCGAGCTCGGGTCCGAGCCGGCGATGGTCGCGTTCCTTCGCCCGCTCGATCCGCTCGATGTGCTCGGCGAGGTCCTTGCGCGAGAAGAACGCGGTCCCGTAGATCCTGGTCAGCATCTGCCGCGTCTCGTCCCCGCGCCAGTAGGCGCCGGCCACGGAGCTCAGCTTCACCGCCTCGATCCGCCCGGTCGAGGGCATGTGCGGGCCCTTGCAGAGATCGGTGAAGGGGCCGTTGCGGTACAGCGAGACGGTCTCGACGTTCTCGTCGCGGACGAGATCCTCGATCAGCTCGACCTTGTAGGGCTGCTCCTCCGCCCGGAAGCGCTCGAGCGCCTCGGCGACCGAGAGGTCGGTGCGCTCGAACGCCTCGTCGGCGGCGATGTGCTCGGCCATCCGCTCCTCGATCCGCCCGAGATCGGACTCCGAGACGGTGACGCCCGCGGGGAACTCGAAGTCGTAGTAGAAGCCGCTCTCGATCGGCGGCCCGATCGAGACCTTCGTCCCCGGGTAGAGCTCGCAGACCGCCGTCGCCATCACGTGGGCGGCGTCGTGGCGGATCAGGTCGAGCGCTCCCTCGCTCTTCGCGGTGACGATCTCGATCCGCTCACCGTCGCCGAGCGGCGCCGCCAGGTCGCGGATCTCCCCATCGACGCGGATCGCGAGGGCCGCCCTCGCGAGGCCGGGGCCGATCGCGGCGGCGGCGTCGGCGCCGCTCGCCGCTGCCGCGAGCTCGAGCGGGGACCCGTCGGGAAGGGTGACGGTCAGCTTCGCCATCGGCCGCATGCTACGGCGGACCGGCGCGCTCCCGCCCGGCGACGGGGAAGAGGGGGCGACGGGTTATCGTCGCGCCGGTGATCCGCCTCGCGCTGACGACCGCGGCTGCCCTGCTCGTGGCTTGCGGCGCGACCGACGCCGGCGCCGCTGTGCTGCAGCCACCCGCCGCCGGGCGCGTCTACCACGCCGCCAACGCCGGGTTCGGCGGCGCCGAGGACCGGGTCACCGTCCGGCGGATCGATCGCTTCGAGCGCGCCGCCGGCAAGCGGATCGCCTGGGCCTACTTCTCCGACAACTGGATCGGGGGGATCAGCTTCCCGTCCCGCCAGCTGAGGGCGATCCGCGGCGCCGGCCGCACCCCGTTCATCCGGATGATGCCGCGGTCGAGCTTCCGGGCCGGCGGGCCGGATCGGCGCTACACGATGCAGAGCATCCTCGCCGGGCGCTGGGACCGGCCCCGCCCGGGCTCCGGCGGCCTGATCCGATGGTGCCGTCGCGCCGCCGCGTTCGACGCCCCGCTCCTGGTCGAGTTCGGGACCGAGGTCAACGGCTCCTGGTTTCCCTGGAACGGTCGCTGGAACGGTGGCGGGCGCCGCGACGGCTACGGCGACCCGGCAAGCGCCGACGGTCCCGAGCGCTTCCGCGACGCCTACCGCCACGTCGTCGACGTCTGCGACTCGCAGGGTGCTGGGAACATCACCTGGTTCTTCCACGTCGATGCCGCCGGGACGCCGGGGGCCGACTGGAACGACATCGCCGCTTACTACCCGGGGGACGCGTTCGTCGACTGGATCGGGGTCTCCGCGTACGGATCGCTGCGTCCCGACTACGGGTGGCGAAGCTTCCGCCGCGTCTATGGACGGGCGCGAGCGCAGTTGCGCGCCCTGAGCACGAAGCCGGTAGCCATCCTCGAGACGGGGGTCCGCGAGGACCGCGGCGATCCGGCACGGAAGGCTCGCTGGACGGCCCGGATGCTACGCGACGCCCGCCTCCGGTTCCCGGAGATCGCCGCGGTCTCGTGGTGGAACGAGCGCTACCGCGACGACGGCTTCACCGTCGACCTGAGGATCGACTCCTCCGGGGCCGCCGTCCGCGCCTACCGCCGTGGCGTCCGCGATCGGGCCTATGCGGCCCGGGCGCGGTTCGCGCCGGGCTGAACTGCCGATCGGGCCCGGGCCGCTGCTAGCGTCGCCGCGATGCGTCCTCCTCACCGACCCGCCGTGCTGGTCGCGGTCCTGATCGCGACCCTGCTCGCGCTGATGCCGACCGCGCGGGCATCGGATCCGGTGCCGGCCGCGAAGCGAACCGCCTCACCGCACGTCGCCATGAGCGGCGGCAGCTACTACATCGCCGACCGGAAGGGGCGCCAGCTCCTGCTCCGCGGGATCAACAGCAACGCGCTCGTCCACTACCCCGACTACTTCCGGCAGACGGTGCCGCTGCGGCGCTCCGACATCAGGGAGATGGCGGCGCTCGGGTTCAACTTCCTGCGGTTGCCGATCAACTGGAGCCTGCTCGAGCCCGCGCCCGGCGCGTACTCGCGCCCCTACCTGCGGCGGATCGAGCGGATCGTCGACTGGGCGGAGGCCGAGGGCATGTGGGTCCTCATCGACTTCCACCAGGACCGCTACAACCGCAACCTGCGACCGGGTGACGAGGCCGACGGAGCGCCCGACTGGGCGACGCTGACCGACGGCAAGCCCTGCGAGGAGGCCTTCTTCACCTCGCCGTGCTCGATCGCCGCCTACGACAACTTCTGGACCAACGCCGTGGTCGCGGGCAAGCCTCTTCAAGCGCATTACCTCGCGGCCATGAAGGAGGTCTCGCGGCGGCTGCGCGACCACCCGCGGCTGCTCGGGCTGGAGCTGATGAACGAGCCGACGTTCGGCTCGATCGGCTCGCCTCGGTTCGAGCGCGAGCAGCTGTGGCCGTTCTACGACCGGATGATCGACGGCCTCCGCCGCGACGGCGAGAAGCGCATGATCTGGTTCGAGCCGAGCATCCTCCGCGACGTCATCGACGTCGATCCGGGCGGAGCGGAGTCGTTCAGCGACGACGGCAACCTCGTCTACGCGCCGCACATCTACACCGGCGTCTTCAACGACGGCGACCTCGATCGGCTGCGCGGCTCCTACGCGGCCGCGGCCGAGGAAGCCGCCGCATACGGGGCCCCGTG
>CAZTGN010000030.1:9454-11656 GCA_964613275.1 uncultured Conexibacter sp.
GCCCCGTGGGTCGACGGCGAGTGGGGCGGCGGCAACGACCCGGCCGGCGAGGAGCGGCTCGTGGCCAACCTCGACCTCCAGGACGAGTACCTCGCCGGCAGCGGCTTCTGGATGTGGAAGCAGCAGCCCGGCTTCTACGACTGGCACACGGTCGAGCCCGACGGCTCCCTGCGCCAGGACTCGATGCGCGCCCAGAACCTCTCCCGTCCCCACCTCGACGTCGCGCCGGGCCGGATCCTGACGACGCAGTGGGACGGCCACGGGCTCGTCTCCACCGTGCGCGGCGGGGGCGGCACCGTGCGCGCCTGGAGCGGCACCGTCGTCCGCCGTGGAGGCGAAACGCTGATCAGGCGACCGCGGGTCCGCGTCCGGATCGACGGCGAGCCGGTCAGGTCGACGCGAAGGCGCAAGGAGTTCGCCACCGACGACGTCGCGCTCGACGGCTACCGGATCAGCTTCCCGCTCCCGCGGGGCCGCCACGTGATCGAGCTCCTGCCGGGGTCGATCGGCTAGGGCGAGCCGCCGCGCCCGCCGCTACCCGCCGTCCCCGAGCACCCGCCAGAGCACGACCCGGTTGGCGCCGCCGATCCGCTTCAGGCCGGCGAACGGCGGCTCCTGCTCACCGCCGACGACGAGCACCCTGCTCACCCCGGGCGGCGGGCTGCCGCCGCCGTCAAGCGCGGCCACCGTCGCCGCCGACGCCCCGCGCAGCTCCCAGCCGAAGAACTCGGCGCCGTGCTGGTCGGCGACGATCCCGGCCGGGGCGAGCAGCAGCGTCGGCTCCCCCGCGAACCGGTTGCTGAGCTTGCGAACCCCGGGCGTGTAGTCGTCGGGGCCGACCGGCGCGTTGATCAGGACGAGCGCGCTCGACAGCGCTGCGGCGACGACGAAGGCGGTACCGCCCGCGGCCACCGCGCGGGCCGCTCGCGCTCGCAGGGGGACCGGCGCGACGCGGTCGAGGGCGGCCCAGGCGGCGATCAGCATCACCGGCGAGGCCGCCATCTGCAACGCCTTCGCCGCCGTGTAGGGGGTGCTCGCGACCCGCGCCGCCAGCCAGACCGCGGCCGCGGCCGCGAGCGCGGCGAGCAGCGCCGTCTCGCCCCGGCGGGCGGCCGCGACGACGCCGAACGCGAGCGCCACGGCGCCGAGCAGGGCGCCGAGCCAGAAGACGGGCGCGGGCACGGCGCCGTCGCCGGGCTCGACCCGGAAGTCGCCGCTCGGCCAGATCCCGAAGACCGTGGCCGGGTTGACCTGCCCGAACAGGTTGCCGAGGTCGTTGTCGTACTCGGGAAGCCGCGCCGGGCGCCGCGACGGGCCCTCGTCGCCAGCCGCCGCTCCGCCGCCGGCGGCGGAGCGCGGGGCGCGCTCGGCGACGGCGTCGACGCTCGTGCCGAACTTCGTGATCCGGTCGAGCTCCGGCGCCGCCGCGACGGCGAGCAGTACGGCGCCGACCAGCACCGCCGGGGCGGCGGCACGGACGACCGCTCGGCGATCCTCGCGGCGACCGAGCTCGACGACGGCCCAGAGGACCAGGGCGAGCCCGGGCCAGGCGAGCCCGGGCCAGCTGTAGACGTAGAGCGCCCCGGCGGCGATCACGGCCGGGGCGAGCAGCGCGAGGGCGCCGCGGCCGGCCCGGTCGGCGTCCCGGGTCAGATCCCGCAGCAGCAACGCGAAGCCGATCAGGAAGGCCGCTTCGTAGAGCTCCTTGAACGCGCCCTGGGCGAGGTAGGTGGCGGCCAGGTAGGCGAGGGCGGCGAGCGTCGCGGCCGTGAGCGCGCGCGCCCGCGGCAGCCCGCCGAGCACGGCGCCGAGCGCGATCGCGACGATCACGGGAACGGCGATCGTCACCCCGCTGAAGGCGATCGTCAGATCGGCGCCGAGCGCGGCGCCCGCGGCCGCGAGGGCGTGCGGTCCGAGCGGGTAGCCGTTGCGGACGAGGCTCGGGCTCAACCCCTCGGGGTCGGCGAGCCAGTCGGCCGCGAACAGGTGCTGGGACATGTCGACGTTGAAGCCGGTTCCGAGGACGCCGAAGTGCCCCGCGACGGCGAACGGGATCGATGCCCCGAGCAGGGCCGCGAGCGCCGCCGGCACCGCCCCGGTCAGGTCCGAGCGAACGCCGTCGAGACGCCGCGCGGCGAAGGCTCCGGCGACGATCGCGAGCACGACCAGGACGAGGAGGGTCGTGAGCCCGTGCCCCGGCAG
>CAZTGN010000030.1:11666-16083 GCA_964613275.1 uncultured Conexibacter sp.
CGTGCAGGCCCAACAGCACTTCCACGCCCAGCACGTGCCCCGGCAGCCGCACCGTCCACCAGGCGATCGCCACGGCTGCCGCGAGCCCGACCACCGGCGCCGCCGGGGAGAGACGGCGGGCGCCGGCGGCGGCGAGGACCCCGGCGCCGATCGCTGTCGACGCCGCGACCAGGGAGACCGCCGTGCCGTAGGTTCCGAGCGCGTCGGCGAGCACGAGGAGCCCGGCCGCGTCGGCGTCAGCGGCTCAGCGCGCGGGCGATGACGACGCGCTGGATCTCGTTGGTGCCCTCGTAGATCTGGGTGATCTTCGCGTCCCGCATCATCCGCTCCAGCGGGTACTCGCTGACGTAGCCGTAGCCGCCGAGCACCTGGACCCCCTCGACGGTGACCTCCATCGCCGTGTCGGAGGCGAACAGCTTCGCCATCGAGCTGTACCGCGCGCTGTCGGGGTCGCCACGATCGATCTTCGCGCAGGCGGCGTAGAGCAGCTCCCGGGCCGCCGCGGTCTTCGTGGCCATGTCGGCGAGCTTGAACTGGATTCCCTGCAGCTCGAAGATCGGCTTGCCGAAAGCGATTCGCTCCCGCGCGTAGCGGACCGCGTAGTCGGTCGCCCCCTGGGCGATCCCGACCGCCTGCGCGGCGGCGCCGAGACGGGTCCGCTCGAGCGTGGCGAGGGCGACGCCGAGCCCGCGCCCGACCTCCCCGACCACGTTCTCGCCGGGAACGCGGACGTCCTCGAGGATCGGCGATCCGGTCGGTGATCCCTTGATCCCGAGCTTGTGCTCGAGCCCGCCGATCGAGAAGCCGGGACGGTCCTTCTCGACGACGAAGGCGGTCACCCGCCGGCGCTCGCGATCGGTGACGGCGAAGACGACGTAGAAGTCGGCGATCCCCGAGTTCGTGATCCAGTTCTTGCCGCCGTTGATGACCCACTCGTCGCCGTCGGCGACCGCCGTCGTCCGCATCGCCGCCGGATCGGAGCCGGCCTCGGGCTCGCTCAGGGCGAACGCCGGCGACCACTCGCCGCTCGCGCACCGCGGCAGCAAGCGCTCCTTGAGCTCGTCGGAGCCGAAGAGCTGGATCGGGAGCGTGCCGAGCTCCTGGACCATCAGGATCAACGCGCTGGAGGCACAGGCCTTGGCTATCTCCTCGACCGCGATCTGCTGCATCAGGGTCCCGGTCCCGGTCCCGCCGTACTCGGTCGGGAACGGAAGGCCGAGGATGTCGTGGGAGGCGAGCAGCTCGCGCACGTCCCACGGGTACTCGCCGGTCTCGTCGATCGCGGCCGCGCGCGGCGCGATCTGCTCCTCGGCCAGCTTCCGGACCAGCTCGCGGAAGTCGCGCAGCTCCTCGGGGACCTCGTAGACGCCGGCTCCGGCGCTGATCGCGTCGCTCATGCGGCGGAGCCTATCGGCGCGCCGCCGGGGGCCGGGAGCCGGGCCCCGGCGCCGGCCGCCCGCGGCCCCGGTACCGTGGCGGCGGCGGTATGCGTGATCCTGGGTTGAAGGGGAAACGGCTGATCGCGGCGGGCACGGGGGTCCTCGCGGCGGTCATCGTCGTGGCGATCGGCCCGGCCGGCTCGGTCAGGGCGACCGGGGATCCCGGCGGGGAGCGCGCCGCCTTCATCGCGCCCGTCGACCGCGATCGGGCCGAGGTCTGGGCGGTCGGCGACGGCGCCGACGGGAGCGACGAGAGCATCGCCGTGGCGCGGATGATCGCCCGCAGCCAGCCCGACCGCTTCCTCTACCTCGGCGATGTCTACCCGCGCGGAACCGCGGCGGACTTCGCCGAGCGCTACGAGCCTTCCTACGGCCGCCTCGCCGCGATCACGGCGCCGACGATCGGCAACCACGAGGACGACAACCGCGCCGTCGGCTACGACCCCTACTGGCGCGCCGCCCATGGGCGCACGCCGCCGGGCTACTACGCGTTCCGCGTCGCCGGCTGGAAGATCATCAGCCTGAACTCGCAGATCGACCACGACCGCGGATCGCCGCAGATCGAGTGGCTGCAGCGCAGGCTCCGGGGTCCGGGCAATTGCCGGATCGCGTTCTGGCACCGGCCGCGCTTCAACGCCGGCACCAACCACACCGGCGGCGACGCCGGCATCGCCGACCTCTGGGACGCCCTCCAGGGAGAGGCCCGCCTCGTCATCAACGGGCACGAGCACAACATGCAGCGACAGGCCCCGACGCAGGGGATCGTCCAGCTCATCTCCGGCGCCGGCGGCGACAGGCAGTACGGGCTCGACCGCGGCTACCCGGGCCTGCGCTTCGCCGACGACAGCACTCCCGGCGCGCTCCGCCTCCGCCTCGCCCCGCGCCGTGCCCGCTTCGCGTTCGTGGCGGTCGACGGCCGCGTCCTCGACTCCGGCACCCGCCACTGCAAGCGCAAGGGCTGAGACGCCAGAGCTCCCGTCCCGACCGCGTTCATCGGGCGCCTCGGCAGCGACCAAGCCATGGTCGCAAAGCCCCGGCAGCGTCCGAGGCCGTGGCGCTCGATCCCGAGCTGGCCTCGCAGGTGGCGAAGACCGGCTCGATCCACTGCCGGATCCGGCCGAGCGAGCCGAAGCTGGGCGGCTCGTCCCTGCGGCCGGGGCGCATGAGGTCGGCGCCGCGGTCGGCCATCCACGACTCGAACCCCACTCCGGCCCTCGGAGGCCGAGAGCAGGTAGAGGCGGAAGCCCCAGAAGTAGCGGGAATGGCTGCGGCAGTAGCCGTAGCCGCCGATTCCGCCGAGCGCCGCGCCGTCTCGCGCGACTGAGCGCAGGGGACCGGCGTCGAGTCGAGCAGCCGCAAGACTGTCGCAGAAGCCGGGCGAGTGGAAGGCCAGGTAGTTGATCGTCCGCTCGATCTCGGCGGTGAGGCGGCGCAGCCGCTTGTTGTAGCCGGGCTGCTTCGGCGGGCAGGGGAACAGGTGGCGCAGGCGGTAGCCCGCCATCGCCAGGAACTGGCGGTCGTTGGGGATCCCGAGGAAGACCTGGGCGATCGCCGGCGTGATCAGCTCGGCGTCGCTGATCTTCGGCGGTCGGCCGGCTCCGCTTCGTTCGGGCAGGAAATCGTCGCTGAGGACGTAATTGACGCCAGAAGGGGGTCGAGAGGGACGTGCATCTTGACCTCCGGGTCGACGTTGCTTCAGCAACGCCTCCCTTCGGCGCCCTTCTCCTGCTCCCTCGCGGCAAGCCCGCGGCGGAGTGTTCCGCGGAACACCCCGTGGGCTATCAGGAATCAACCAGCGAGGGCCGAGGCGCCTTCCGCAGCGGCCACAGGCAGTCACACGATCAAGAACTTGACCTGCTTATGTCCCTTGTAGCAACGCTTGACGGTGCCACCGTGAGCACCTGGCCCCCCGGTCGGACAGTCGAAGCCCTTGCCCACCGGATCACGGATCACAGCCTTCCCGTTTGCGCAAGAGATATTCCGAACTCGGATCTTCTTAGCAACGCTGCCCTGAAACGGCGGCGGCAGGCTCACGCTTCCTTTGCACTTCTTTGCCTTCTTGGCTGGTGCATCGGCGGATCCAGAACCCGAAACGGCAACCGTCAGCAGCACCACGAGCGCCACCAGGGCCCCGACCAATCTCCCCGTCATCCTCTACCTCCCCAGTGCAAACCGAATCCCGCCGTTCAGGTCGCAACCATACAAATAGGACAGCCTCCGCCGATGGGCGTTACTGGGCTCGAACCAGTGACCTCCAGCTTGTCGAGCTGGCGCTCTCCCAACTGAGCTAAACGCCCGCGAATCGCCAATCTAGCAGCGCGCCGGCGCGGTCCTCGGCGGGCGGCGGCGGGAGCGGCGGGCATCTAGGCTTGTCGCGATGGAGGGCAAGCAGCTCGACGTCGTCGTCCTCGGAGCCACCGGCGTCACCGGACGCCGCGTCGCCGCCTACCTCGCCGAGCGAGCCGCCGAGGACGGCGTTCGCTGGGGGGCGGCGGCCCGGGACCGCTCCAGGCTCGAGCGCACGCTCGCCGAGGTCGGCGCCTTCGGAGGCGAGGCGATCGCCGCCGACACCGGCGACCCGGGCTCGCTCGCGGCGCTGGCCGGGCGGGCGGCGGTCGTCCTCAACCTCGTCGGCCCCTACACCCACCACGCGCGAGGGGTGATCGCCGCCTGCATCGACGCCGGCTCCCACTACCTCGACCTGACCGGGGAGATCCCGTTCGTGCGGTCGATTCAGCGCGAGTTCGACGCTGCCGCCCGCGAAGGCGGCGTCGCGATCGTTCAGACCGCCGGGTTCGAGGCGCTGCCGCCCGACCTGGCGGTGCTGCTCGCGACCGAGGCGGCGCGGGAGCGCTGGGGGGAAGATCTCGCCGCCGTCGACCTCGAGGTCCGGGTCAAGGCTCCACCGGGTCTCCCCCGCCCCTCCGACGGGGTCTCCGGCGGCACGAGCCAGAGCATGGTCGCGGTCACGGCCGACT
>CAZTGN010000031.1:0-16005 GCA_964613275.1 uncultured Conexibacter sp.
CGGCGCGGCTCCGGCGGCGCTCGGATCACGGCAAGCCGCTGCGGGGATGCCGCCGCGCCGCGCCGTCCATGGCGCCGGCCCATCGGGCCGGCGCCCCGGCGCGGGCCCACGCCTACGGCCGTCTCTCGCCGGCGCTCGCGGCGAGCACCGGGTGCTCGTCGGTGCCCGGCAGGACCTTCGGGCCGTTGAAGTCGCAGGCGAGCTCGCCGGTCGGGGGCTCGGGCGGGCCCTCGCGCGCGAGGCCCTCCGGATCGATCGCCACCCAGGCGATCAGGCCGCCGAGGGCGGCGAGGGCGGCGGTCACCCACATCGCGGCATGGAAGCCCTCGGTCATCGCCTCCGGGTCGTAGAAGGAGTCGCCGGTGAGCCCGGCGGCGAGCGGCAGGATCGCGACCGCGAGCAGGCCGCCGACGCGGGAGACCGCGTTGTTGATCCCCGAGGCGATCCCCGAGCGGCGGGAGTCGGCGGCGGCCAGGACCGTCGCGGTCACCGGGGCGACGACCAACGTCAGGCCGATGCCGAAGACGAGCACGGCCGGCAGCACCGAGGTGACGTAGTCGCCGCCCGGGTCGATCCCGGCCATCATCGCCATCCCGAGGGCGAGGACGAGCGGGCCGACCGTCAGCGGCAGCCGCGGGCCGACCCGCTGGGCGAGCTCTCCCGATCGGGCCGAGAAGAGCAGCATCAGCGCGGTGACGGGAAGCGATGCGGCACCGGCGGCCAGCGGTGAGTAGCCGGCGGCGATCTGGAGGAACGCGACGAGCAGGAAGAAGACCCCGCTGAGCGCGGCGTAGACGACGAAGGTGACGAGGTTGGCGGCGCTGAACTGGCGCGAGGCGAAGAGGTCGAGCGGCATCATCGGGTGGGGGCTGCGACGCTCGACGGCGAGGAAGGCCGCGAGCGCGAGCAGGCCGGCGGCCGCGGCGACGACGATCGCCGTCGAGATCCCGTCGGGCGCCTCGATCAGGGCGAAGGTCGTCCCACCGAGGCCGGCCGCGGCGAGCGCGGCGCCGAGGCCGTCGAGCCGCTGCGGGGCCCGCGGGTCCCGGGTCTCCGGAACGTGGCGGACCGCCATCAGGGCGACGAAGAGCCCGATCGGGACGTTGATCAGGAAGATCGCCCGCCACGAGGCAACCTCGACGAGCCAGCCGCCGAGCAGCGGGCCGACCGCGGTGGCGACGCCGCCGAGCCCCGACCAGGCGCCGATCGCCCGGGCGCGGTCGGCGGGGCGGAAGCTGGACTCGATCATCGCCAGGCTGCCGGGGGTCAGCAGCGCCCCGCCGACGCCCTGGAGGAGCCGCGCGCCGATCAGCGCCTCGGAGCTCGGCGCGATCGCGCAGAGCAGCGACGCGATCGTGAACCAGGCGACGCCGATGACGAAGATCCGCCGGCGCCCGAGCCGGTCGCCGAGCGACCCGCCGAGCAGGATCAGCGAGGCGAGCGTCAGCATGTAGCCGTTCAGGATCCACTGCAGGGAGCCGGTCTCGGCGCCGAGGTCCTCGCCGATCGTCGGCAGGGCGACGTTGACCACGGTGCCGTCGAGGAAGACGATCCCCGAGCCGAGGACCGCGATCGCCAGCACCCAGCGACCCGGCCCGCTCCCGTAGGCGACGGCGCCGCTCCTCCCGCCCGCCGGCGGATCGCTCACGACCTGCTCTCCTCCGCTCGTTCGATCTCCGCTTCCAGTCTCGCGCACCGGCGCGGCGGGCCGGCGGCGGCAGCCGCCTTCCCGATCGCAGGAAGCCGATCGACGAGCTGCTCGAGGAGGAGGTTGCGATCGAGGCGCCGGCGGCCGACGGGCTCGCCGCTCGCGCCCGGCGGGCCGCTAACGACCCACCGTCCCCGCTGCCGCAGCGATCGGGATCGGGCCGGCAATCCGGCGAGATCCCGATCGCCGGCCGATCGGTCTCCGGGCCCCCTTGCCGATCGGTCTCCGGCGGTGCCGCGTATCAGCCGAGCAGCTTCGCCTTCATCTGCTCGTACTCGGCGTCGCTGATCTTGCCCTTGTCGTGCAGCTCGGCGAGGTTGGCGAGCTCATCGACGCTGGAGCCGCCTGCGGTCTGGCGGATGTACTCGTCGAAGTGCTGCTTCTGCTCGGCCTGCTCCTTGACGGCACGCTCGCGCATTCCGCCGCCGCGGGCGATCAGGTAGACGAGCGCGGTCAGGAACGGGATGAAGATCAGGAAGACGACCCAGACGGCCTTGCCCCAGCCGCTCATGTCGTGGTCCCGGAAGAGGTCGGAGAGGATCGTGAACAGGACCATGATCCAGGCGACGAAGATGAACACCGCGAGAACGGTCCCCAGCGCTTCGCCGAACGAGTAGTCGGCTACGAGTGGCAATTCGGTTCCTTTCGTCGGGTTCTCAGCGCCGCCGATGGTAGCTGCCGGGCCGGTCTGCCGGGGCGGTCTGCCGGCCGCGGTCGTCGACGCTCTCGTAGGCTTGCGTCGTGACCGCCGGCGGCGAGCAGACGGCAGGGGTCGATCTCGGCGGCAGGGTCGCGCTCGTGACCGGCGGCGCCGGCGGCATCGGCTCGGCGGCGGCGCGCGCGCTCGCCGCCGCCGGCGCCCGCGTCGCCGTCTCCGACATCGATCCGGCCGGCGCCGAGATCGCCGCCGAGGTCGGCGGCATCTTCGTCTCCGCCGACGTCTCCGATCCCGACGCGAACCGCGAGCTGGTCGAGCGGGTCCGCCGCGACCTCGGGGGCCTCGACCTCGTCCACCTGAACGCCGGCGTCGTGAGCGGCATCGGCCTCGGCGACGACTTCGACCTCGATCGCTATCGGCGGTCGATGGGGATCAACCTCGACGGCGTCGTCTTCGGCACCGTCGCCGCCCTGCCGGCGCTGCGCGAGCGCGGCGGCGGCGCGATCGTCGCGACCGCGTCCCTCGCCGGGCTCGCCGCCGTTCCCTTCGACCCGCTGTATGCGGCCAACAAGCACGCCGTCGTCGGCCTCGCCCGCTCGCTCGGACCCGGCCTCGCGGCCGAGGCCGTCCGCTTCAACGCCGTCTGCCCGGGCTTCGCCGAGTCGTCGATCATCGCGCCGATCCGTGATGCGCTCGTCGAGTCGGGGACGCCGATCATCCCCGCCGAGCGCGTCGCCGACGCGGTCCTCGAGCTCTTCGCCGGCGAGATGAGCGGCGAGTGCTGGTACGTCCAGCCGGGGCGTCCGGCCGAGCCGTTCCGGTTCCGCAACGTCCCCGGCCCGAGGACGGTGCAGGCGGGGTGAGGGCCCCGGACCCGGCATGACCGGGAGCCCCGCCGGCGCCGCGCCGGTCGGCTTCGCCCGCTTCGTCGCGCTCGGCGACTCGACCACCGAGGGCCTCGAGGACCGCTACGCGGACGGCACCTATCGCGGTTGGGCCGACCGTCTCGCCGAGCTCGTGGCCGCGACCAACCCGGGGCTCGCCTACGCGAACCTGGCGATCCGCGGCCGCAAGGTGCCGCAGATCCGTGCCGAGCAGCTCGAGCCGGCGGTCAGCCTCGAGCCCGATCTGGCCAGCATCCTCGGCGGTCTCAACGACATCCTCCGGCGCAGCTTCGACCTCGACCGCGTCCTCGCCGAGCTCGACGCGATGGCGGCGGCGCTGACCGCGCGCGGAGCGACCGTGCTGACCTTCACGTTCCCGGACCCGACGGGCCTGATCCCGGTCGCGGCGGCGCGGATCCGGGCCCGCGTCGAGGCGCTGAACGCGGGGGTGCGGCGGATCTCGGCGGAGCGCGGGGCCGCGCTGGTCGACCTCGGCGCCGGCGGCGCCGACCCCGCCCACTGGTCTGCCGACCGCCTCCATGCGAACGGCGCCGGCCACGCGCGGATCGCCGCCGCCGCGGCGGCGGCCCTCGGGCTCGCGGCCGAGCCCGAGCGGATCGCGGCGCCGTCGAAGGCCTCGCGCCAGGCCCCGTCCCGCTACGCGGCCGATGCCGCCTGGGCGGCCCGGCACCTGACGCCGTGGCTCCTCCGCCGGGCGCGCGGCGTCTCGTCCGGCGACGGCCGCGAGCCGAAGCGCCCGGAGCTCCTGCCGGTTCTTGCCGATTGACTGCGGGCGCTCAGGCCCGGAGCAGGGCCGCAGCGTCGCCGGGAGACGGCGGCGGTGGCGCGAGCGGGGCGAGCATCGCGACATCCCGACCCGCCGCCTTGGCGGCATAGAGCGCCTCGTCCATCCGCTCGAAGAGCTCGATCGCGCTCTCGCGCCCATCCCATGCGGCGATCCCGGCCGAGCACGTCTCGCCGCCGGGCGTGCTCCGTCGCACCCGCTCGACGACCTCGAGCGCGCAGGCGCCACCGCAGTCGGGAAGGAGCAGCGCGAACTCCTCGCCGCCCCAGCGGGCGAGCTCGTCACCCTGGCGGATCGCGGCGGTCCAGGCGCTGGCCGCTGCGCGCAGGAGCCGGTCGCCGGCGGGATGGCCGTTCAGGTCGTTGTAGTCCTTGAACCGGTCGAGGTCGATGATCGCGACCGAGAGCGGGGTCCCACGGCTGCGGCTGATCGCCATCTCCTTCGCCAGCAGGCCGTCCCAGCCGCGCCGGTTCGTCAGTCCGGTGAGCTGATCGCGCGAGGCGCTCGCCGACAGCGACCGCAGCAGGTCGGTGTGGTCGATCGTCGTCGACGCCTCCGAGGCAAGCGAGCGGATCACGTCGATGCGAAGGTCGCCCGGCTCGCGGACGGCGCGCTCCCAGCCGGCACAGAGCACGGCGGCGACGAGGCCGCTGCGCATGACCGGGACGCAGAACCAGGACCTGATCGTGGCGAGCTCGGCGAGCCGTGGCGGCAGCTCGGCGGCGCGGCGGGCATCGGGCACGAACACCGGCGTAGCGGCGCGGCTGGCGCGGTGGACGAGCGAGTGGGCGACGTCGGGGACCTGCGTCCCGACGAGGTCGCCGCGGCTGGCCGCGGTGACGACGAACGCACCGGCGCTGTCGGGCTCGACCAGCGCGACGAGATCGCATCCGGCCAGCTCGGGGGCGGCACGGACGAGCACCTCGCGCGAGTCGGGCCGGGCGAGCATCTCGGCCTGCAGCGCCCGCAGCCTCGGGCCGAGCCCGACCCGATCGCGGAGCTCCTGCGAGCGGCGCTGGACCGGCAGCGCGAGCAGCGGCAGCAGAGCGCTCCAGACGAGCGCACGGAGCCCGAGGCCGGCAGGGTGGATGAATGCGGGGACGGCGAGCGCCGCCCAGGTCGCGACGAGGACGATCGTCAACGTCCGGCGGTCGTCCTGGAGGGCGACGAGGAGGACGTTGAAGCAGAGGACCACGTCGTAGAGGGGCTGGCCCGTGATCGCCGCGAGGGTCGCGATGGCGGCCGCGAAGACGACCGGCGGCAGCGGCCGGGCGAGCTCGCCGAGCTCGTGGCGGTGGATCAGCGTCCGCCACCCCGCCAACGCGATCAGGGCGACGCCGCCGGCGGCGCGGGTCGCGTCCGATCCGGGGATCAGGAGGACGACGGCCGCCGCGATCGCCGCGAACGCGAGCAGCTCGGCGGCGGCGGCGGGAAGCTCGCGGCTGCGGCTGGCGCCGATCGTGAGAACCGGCGCCTCGCCGTCGCCGGGCCAGCCGGCGCGCTCGGGTGGGGTCGGAGCCATGGCCCCTTCATCGATCGAGAGCCGGCGCGGCTTTACCCGCAGCCGCCGTGGGCGGACCCCCGGGGCAACGGTGAACGGCCGCGTGCAGAGCCTCCATCTTCGCGCCCGGGACCCGGCCCGGGCATCGCAACCCCGGCCCCGCGCGGGGGTTGGGGGGTGGAGGAGACTTGCCGATGAGGATGAGAGTCGTTGGAGCCATCGCTTTGGCCGCCGCCGCGATCACCGTCGTCGCACCGTGGCCGGACGCCGCGTCGGCGGCCTCGCGCGGCAGCATCGAGCTCGACGCGATCTCGACCCGTCCGGCGATGGTGACGGGGGGAGACGTCCTGGTCGAGCTGCGCATCCGCGGCACCGATCCGGAGACGGTCCGCGTTCGCCGCAACGGCGTCGATGTGACGTCCGCGTTCGCGGCCGCGCCGGGCAGTCCGCGCCGGCTCACGGGCCTCGTCGACGGCCTCCGGCGGGGCTCGAACCTGATCGCCGCGTTCGGGCCGCGGGTCCGGCGGCCGGCCCGGCTCAGCGTCCACAACTTCCCGTCGAGCGGGCCGCTGTTCTCGGGCCCCCGGCAGGAGCCGTTCGTCTGCCGTACCGAGGAGGGCGGGCTGGGACCGGCGCTCGACGCGGACTGCTCGGCGCCGAGCCGGGTCGACTGGTACTACCGCACCGCGGCCGGGACGTTCGCGCCGCTGGCCGATCCGGATGCGCCGCTCCCCGCCGACGGGGTTCGCACGACGACCCGGGACGGCCGCACCGTCGACTACGTGGTGCGGCTCGAGAGCGGCGTCATCGATCGCTCCATCTACAGGTTCGCGGTCCTCGCGCCGGGCGGCGTTCCGGCGGACGGCTGGAACCGCCGCTTCGTGTTCAGCTTCGGCGGCGGCTGTGGGGCCGGCTACCAGCAGGGCGTTCGCGGCCCGGGCTCCGCGCTCGCCGACGCCGAGCTCTCACAGGGCTACGCGACCCTGACCGGAAGCCTCAACGTGCTCGACACGGCGTGCAACGACGTCCTCTCGGCCGAGGCGGCGTTGATGCTCGAGGAGCACGCGATCGAGGAGCTCGGAGCGGCGCCGGTCTGGACGATGGGCCAGGGCGGGTCCGGCGGATCGATCCAGCAGCAGCTGACCGCCCAGAACTACCCGGGCATCCTCGACGGGCTGATGCCGGGGGCGAGCTTCCCGGACGGCTCGGCGCCGGACTATCCCGACTGCCGGCTGCTCAACGCCTACCTCGCGAGCCCGAAGGGCGCCGCGCTCGACCCCGGGCAGCGGCGGGCGATCACCGGGCTCGCCGACCCGAACGGCTGCCTCGCGCTCGGCAACGGCGCCGACGTGATCAACGCCGGCGAGGGCTGCGACGAGTCGGTCGTGCCGCCGGCGTGGATCTTCGACCCGGCAACTAACCCCGCCGGGATCCGCTGCAGCGTCTGGGACAGCCTCGTGAACGTCTACGGGGTCGATCCCGACACCGGCCTCGCCCGGCGGACGCTCGACAACGTCGGGGTCCAGTACGGGCTCGCGGCCCTCAACGACGGGGCCATCGACGTCGGCGAGTTCCTCGACCTGAACGAGGGGATCGGCGGCTACGACGACGACGGCGAGCTGCTCGCCGAGCGCGCGGTCGCCGACCCGAGGGCGCTCGCGATCGCCTATCGGAGCGGGCGGATCAACCGTGCGGCGGGCGGCTACGGCGCCGTGCCCGTCCTCGACATCCGCAACTACGTCGACGACCAGGTCAACGTCCATCAGTACGTCAACACGTACCGGATGCGGGCGCGGATCGATGCCGCCCATGGCGGCCACCCCAACCAGGTGATGTGGCGGGCCGCAGGGGCGGGCAGCACCCGGGCGATGCAGACCGCGGCGCTGGGGACGCTCGCCCGCTGGATGGACGCGATCGCGGCCGACGGCTCCGGCCGGTCGGCGGCCGAGAAGGTCGAGGCCAACAAGCCCGCGGACGCGGTCGACGCCTGCTGGATCGGCGGGGTCAGACACGACGGCGTCGCCCGGATCGGCGCCGCCAACCTCTGCGAGCAGACCTACCCGCCCCACTCGTTGCCCACCAACGTCGCCGGCCGGCCGCTCGACTCGACGATCCTCAAGTGCTCGTTGAAGCCCGTCGACCGCGACGACTACCGGGTCGGCTTCACGCCCGCCCAGTGGCAGCGGCTTCGGGTGGTCTTCCCGGAGGGGGTCTGCGACTGGACCAGGCCCGGGGTCGAGGAGCGGGCGCTCGCCGGCACCTGGCAGCGGTTCGGGCCGGACCCCGGCGACGGGCGGCGAAAGCGACGGATCGCGATCTCGACCCGGCGCGCCGGGCCCGGGCGCACGGTCGTACAGGCGTCGATGCGGCCATGCCCGCAGGTCGCCTGGCAGCGGATCGTGCTCGAGGGTCGAGCCCGCGGCGGGCCGTGGCGGCGGGTCGCCTCCGGGTACGCGAGCGGCCCGCGCTGTCGGATCGGTGCCACGATCCGGCGGCGCCCCGGCGGTCACCGGCGCACCGCCCGGATCAGGGCCCGCTCCGCCGCCGTCGCGGGCTTCTGGACGGCGCGGTCGCGGGCCGTGCGCCCGTAGCCGCCTCGGCACGACGCCGCCCGCCGGCATGGTCGGTACAGTGCGCTGAAAGCGGTTCGAGATATTGGAGAGCATGCACACCGTAACCCCGCCCGATTCCAGCGAGGAGCTGGGCGCAGTCGAGCTCACCCCCGCGGAGCGGGTCCAGGAGGCGGTCGATCGGGCCGCCGCCGCGCAGCGGGCCTGGGCGCGGCTTCCGGTTCGCGAGCGCGCCGCGGCGCTCGACCGCGCGGCGGCGGCGCTCGAGCCCGCTGCGGGCGAGCTGGCGGAGCTGCTCGCCGCGGAGTCCGGCAAGCCGCTCGGTCAGGCCGAGTTCGAGGTCGGGGGCGCGATCGCGCTGCTCCGCGGCAACGCGCAGGAGGGACGGCGGCTCGGCGGACGCGTCCTGCCGACCGAGGGCAACGCCGGGACCGAGTACGACCTCGCGACCACCCGGCGCGAGCCGCTCGGAGTGGTCGCAGCGATCCTGCCGTTCAACTTCCCCGTCGAGCTGTTCGTCGAGAAGTGCGCGGCGGCGCTCGTCGCCGGCAACGCCGTCGTCGCCAAGCCGCCGCCCGATGCGCCGCTGGCGATCGAGCGGTTCCGGCTGGCCCTCGTCGAGGCCGGCGTGCCCGCCGACGCGATCGCGGCCGTCCACGGCGGCGCCGACGTCGGCGCGGCGCTCGCCGGCGGCGACGGAGTCGCGGCCGTGTCGCTGACCGGCTCGACCGCCGCCGGCGTCGCCGTCGCGAAGGCCGCCGCCCCGACGCTGTGTTGTCTCCATCTCGAGCTCGGCGGCAACAACGCCTGCATCGTGCTCGCCGACGCCGACCTCGACCTCCTCGTCGCCGAGGCCGTTCGCGGCCGGCTGATGATGAACGGCCAGGCCTGCTCGGCGACGAAGCGGATCATCGTCGCGGCGGCGCTGCACGACGAGCTGGCCGAGCGGCTTGCCGCCGCCGCCGGTGAGCAGGTGGTCGGCCCCGCGCGCGAGCAGGCGACCACGGTCGGCCCGCTGATCAACGCCGACGCGGCCGCCCGGGTCGCCGCCCAGGTCGGCGCCGGGGTCTCCCAGGGAGCCCGGCTGGCGGCCGGCACCGACGGCGCCGACGGCGCCTACTTCGAGCCCGCGGTGCTGGCCGGGCTGCCCCCCGACAGCGACATCGCCCACAGCGAGGAGGTCTTCGGCCCGGTCTTCAGCCTGATCCCCGCCGCGACTCCGGAGCAGGCGCTCGCGATCGCCAACGCATCCGACTACGGGCTGATGGCGAGCGTCTTCAGCGCCGACCTCGAGCTCGCCTGGGCCCTCGCCGAGCAGCTCGAGGCGGGTGGGGTCGTGATCAACGGGTCGGACAACTACCGTCCCCCGGTGATCCCGTTCGGCGGCGTCAAGCTGTCCGGCGTCGGCCGCGAGGGCCTCGGCTACACGATCGAGGAGCTGAGCCGCGAGAAGACGATCGTCCTCCGCCGCTTCCGCCGCCGGACCGCCGATGGGGGCCTCGGGGTATGAGCGGCGGCTACAAGGTCCCGGCGATCGTCTCCGCCGCGAAGATCCTCCGCGAGCTGCGACGGTCGAGCCGTCCGGCCACGCAGGCGGAGCTGGTCCGGGCCACCGGGCTCTCGAAGAGCTCGATGCACAACCTGCTCTCGACCCTCGAGGGCGAGGGCCTCGTCAGCCGCGACGAACGCAGCCGCGAGTACAGGCTCGGCCCGACCCTGATCGTCCTCGGGGCCGCCGCCTCGGGACAGGCGCGCCTGATCGACCTCGCCTCCGAGCGCCTGGCGCCGCTCGCCGGCGAGCGGCAGATCTCGTTCGCGATCGCGCAACCACTCGGAAGCTCCGAGGTCGTGATCGTCGAGCGCTTCTATCCGCCGACCGGGGTTCACGTCGGGATCCGGATCGGGAGCACGTTCGGGCTCTACGACGGAGCGCTCGGCAAGTGCCTGTTGGCAGGTCTGTCCGACGATGCGCTCGCGGAGCTCCTCGCCGCGGAGCCGATCCCGGCGCACACCGAGCGAACCCTGACCGAGCCCGGGGAGCTGCTCGCGGAGGTCGCGAGGGTGCGCGGGAGCGGCTGGGCGGCCTCCGAGCAGGAGCTGAACGAGAACAACGCCGTGGCCGCGCCGCTGCGCGGCCGCAACGGGAGCATCGAGCTGATCCTGCTCGCGCTCGGATTCGCCGAGGAGCTCGGCGGGGAGGAGGTCGGGCGCACCGGCGAGCTGTTGGCCGCGATCGCCGAGGAGATCAGGGTCGGCGCGGGGCTGGTGGCGGCGGGCGAGGCGGACGAAACGACGGCGATCGCCGCAGTCGGGTAATGTCCGGGTTCAGTAAATCGTACCGAGTTCGGCAGACTGAACCAGACGGGCTGCCAAAGGAGAGCGAGTGACCATGAGCCGCGAAGTCGACCTGACCATCACCGGAGGCACCGTCGTCACCCCGAGCGGCCCGCGCCGCGTCGGGATCGCGATCGACGCCGGCCGGATCGTCGCCGTCGCCCCCGACGATCTGCTGCCGCCGGCGCGGGCGAACCACGACGCGAGCGGCCTGCACGTGCTGCCCGGGCTCGTCGATACCGAGGCCCATCCCGGCTGCTACGTACCGCTCGCCGACGATCTCGCCTCGGAGTCACGGGCCGCGGTCGCCGCCGGCGTCACCACCTGGGGCATCCACGCGCCGTCCACGCGGATGGGCCATCCCGACTTCCCCGAGTTCGTGCAGCCCGACGACGTGATCAGCTTCCACGAGGTCATCGATCACTTCACCGCACTCGTCGACTCGGACTCGGCGGTCGACGTCTTCGCCACCTACATGCTCGAGACCGACCGCCAGGCGAAGGAGATCCCCGAGTACGCGCGCGAGCACGGCGTCACGTCATACAAGCTCTACCTGCAGTCGAAGAGCCCGTCGGTCGAGCCGCACTGGCCGGGGCGCCGCGCCGGGCTCGGTCACGGCTTCGACGACGGAACCTGCTGGCTGACGATGGAGGCCGTCGCCGCGCTCGGCGATCCGGGCGTCGTCTGCATGCATTGCGAGAACTGGGAGATCGCACGGATCTTCGACGAGCGCCTCCGCGCCGAGGGCCGCACCGACTGGGCGACCTGGTCGGACCGCTCGCCGCACTTCCTCGAGGCGACGCACATCCGCACCTACGGCGACATGGCCGCCGAGACCGGGTGCCCGATCTACATCCAGCACGCGACGACCCCGGAGAGCTACAGGGAGATCCTCGAGCTGCGCGGCCGCGGCGTGACGGTCCACGCGCAGACCGGCCCGCACTGGCTGCACTTCGGCAAGGAGGAGCTCAACGCCTGGCGGATCAACGTGCCGCTGCGCTCGCGCGAGAACAACCCGAACATCTGGCGGGCGATGCGCGAGGGGATCATCAACAGCGTCGGCTCCGACCACGTCGTCTCCTGGCCGCCGTCGGACTACGACAGCTCCTACGACGAGAACATCTGGGAGCTGAAGACCGGCTTCACCTCGCGGGTCGAGATGCTGCTGCCGGTCCTGCTCGAGGGCGTGCACCAGGAGAAGCTCAGCCTCGAGCGGCTCGTCGAGGTCGCCTGCGAGAACCCGGCGAGGATCTTCGGGCTCTATCCGCAGAAGGGCTCGCTCGAGGTCGGCGCCGACGCCGACGTCGTCCTCGTCGATCTCGACCGGACCGTCAAGGTCACGAACGACACGGTGCTGACCCGCTCCGGATGGACGGTGCTCGACGGCCACGAGATGCACGGCTGGGCCGTCGCCACCTACCTGCGCGGCAAGCAGATGGCGCGCTGGGAGGACGGAGCGCCGAAGCCCGAGTTCATCGGCGACGCCGACGGGCAGTACCTGCGGCGAGTGCCGGGGCGCCCGCGCGTGCCGGTCGGCGAGGTCGTGGAGGTCGCCTGATGGCGAACGTCTGGGACGACGTCCTGCCCGAGGAGGACCGGCTCGTCTTCGAGCGTGCCGGGTGGGGCAGGGAGGTCGGCTTCGGCGATCGTCCGGTGCTCCTCGTCGTCGACGTGATCTACAACTTCGTCGGCGACGTGCCGGAGCCGATCCTGAAGTCGATCGAGCGCTGGCGCTACTCCTGCGGGGAGCGCGGCTGGGAGGGCATCGCCCACCTGCGGCGGCTGATCGAGGCCGCGCGCGAGCGCGAGGTCCCGATCGTCTACACGGGCATGGACCGCCGGCCCGACGGCTTCGACCAGGGGGCCTGGAACTGGAAGAGCCACCGCGCCGCGGACGCCTCCGACGTCAAGGGCTCGCTCGGCAACGAGATCGTCGCCGAGGTCGCCCCCGAGGCACGCGACATCTACTTCGTCAAGGACAAGCCGAGCGCGTTCCACGGCACCCATCTGCTCGACTACCTGATCTACCTCGGCGCCGACACGGTGATCACGACCGGTACGACGACGAGCGGCTGCGTGCGGGCGAGCGCCGTCGACGCCGCCCAGTACAACTTCCGCTCGGTCGTCCCCGAGGAGTGCGTCTGGGACCGCTCGACGATCTCGCACAAGGTCAACCTCCTCGACATCCAGATGAAGTACGGGGACGTGCGGGCGACCGACGAGGTGATCGCCTACCTGCGCTCGCTGCCGCAGCGGCCGTGCGGGCCGAACACGCCGACCGGCGTCGCCAACAGCGGCGAGCCGGTGCCGGTCGCCGGGGGGGAGGCCTGAGATGGCCGCCGGCCTCGAGATCCGCAAGATCGCGACCTTCGCCGACGAGGTGCTGACCGAGGGCGGGCGCTCCGACGGCGAGCCGCTGGTCAAGGCCGCGGTCGCGGTCGTCTTCCGCAATCCCTACGCCGGCCGCGGGTTCAGCGACGACCTGTCGGAGATCGTCGGGCCCAGCGCCGAGCTCGGCCGGATCATCGGCGAGCGCTGCCTGGCCGCCGTCGGCCGTCCGGTCGAGAGCCAGGGCAAGGCGGTGCTCGTCGGCACCGCCGGCGAGCAGGAGCACGGCAACGCGGCGAAGACGACGACGTTCGGCAACCCCTTCCGCGAGGCCTTCCAGGGCGGCAGGGCCTGGCTGCCCTCGACCACGAAGCGCTGCGCGCCCGGGGCGTCGGTCGACGTGCCGCTCTGCTTCAAGGACGAGATCTGGGTGCGCTCCCACTACGACACGATCACGGTCGCGGTCGCCGACGCTCCGGCGCCGGACGAGATCGTGCTGGTCGGCGCCGTCGCCTCGCGCGGGCGGCTCAACGCCCGTCTCGGCGGCAAGTCCAAGGAGGAGGCGCTGGCCGAGATCGCAGCGGAGGAGGGGAGCGGTTGAGGTGAGCACCCTCGAGATCACCGGGCTCGGGGGGCTGGTCAGCGGCCGGCTCGGCGACGCGGTCGCCCCCGTCGAGTCGATCAGGATCGAGGACGGGCTCATCGCGTCGCTCGAGGCCTCCGGGTCGGCCGACGAGGTCCTCGACGCCGGCGGCGCCGTCGCGGTGCCGGGGCTGATCGACTCGCACGTCCACGTCGTCTTCGGCGACTGGACGCCGCGGCAGTCGGCGCTCGGCTGGATCGAGAGCTCGATGCACGGCGGCGTGACGATGATGATGTCGGCCTCCGAGGTCCACCTCCCGGGGCGCCCGCACGACCGGGTCGGCGTCAAGGCGCTGGCGATCACGGCCCAGCGCGCGTTCGCCGACTTTCGCCCCGGCGGCGTCAAGGTGCTCGCCGGGTCGCTGATCATCGAGCCGGAGCTGCAGCCGGCCGACTTCGCCGAGCTCGCCGCCGCCGGCGTCGGCCTCGCCAAGGTCGGCTTCGGGGCCTTCGAGCGGCAGGGCGAGGCGGCGCCGCTGGTCCGCGCCGCCCAGGCGGCGGGGATCGTCGTCATGAACCACACCGGCGGCGCCTCGATCCCCGACTCCTCGCCGGTGACGGTCGACGACGTGCTCGAGCTCGGCTGCGACATCGTCGGCCACGCCAACGGCGGCCCGACCGCGCTCCCCGACGCCGACCTGCCGCGGCTCTTCGACGCCCCCGGCGTCATCCAGCTCGTCCAGGCCGGGAACCTGCGAAGCTCGCTCGCGATCATCGGGCTGGCCCGTGAGCGTGACGCGCTCGATCGGATCGTGCTCGCGACCGACACCCCGACCGGAACCGGCGTGATGCCGCTCGGGATGATCAAGACGGTCTGCGAGATCTCCTCGTTGGGAGGGATCGCGGCGACCGACGCGCTGGCGCTCGCGACCGGCAACAACGGGGCGGCGCTGCGTCGCGACGAGGGCGTGCTCGCTCCCGGCCGGCCCGCCGACCTGGCCCTGCTGCTGGCGCCGCTCGGCAGCGCCCACGACGATCCCCTGACCTGCATCGAGCAGGGCGACATCCCCGGCATCGCGGCGATGGTGATCGACGGCGAGGTGCGGGCGCTGCGCTCGCGCAACACGCCGGCGCCCGACGGCGCCTGCCGGATCCTGACCCGCGAGCACACGGAGGCGAGAGCATGAGCGAGGCACCGATCGAGGAGCGAGGCCGCATGGTCGAGGAGGTTCACGTCCCCGCGCGGACGGCCGCGGTCGTCGAGGTGCGCCGCGGCCAGGTGCTGCAGGTGGTCGATCTCGAGGGGCAGCAGGTGGGCGACCTGATGGCCTACCGCCGGGGCGACCCGAGCGAGTACCTCTCGCCGGGCCACACCCTCTCCTGCCTCGTCAAGCTGATGCCCGCGACCGGGGACGAGCTCTTCTCCAACCACCGGACGCCGCTGCTGCGGATCACGCGCGACGACGTCAACACCCACGACATGATCGTCCCCTGCTGCGACCCCGAGCGCTACGGTCGCGACTACGACCAGCCCGACCACCCCTCATGCCTCGCCTCGCTGCAGAAGGCGCTCACCGAGTTCGGATCGGACTTCGCGGCGCCCGGCGAGTCGGCCTGGAACGTGTTCATGAACAACCGTCACGAGGACGGGCGGATCGTCACCCACGAGCCCGAGCACGGACCCGGCTCGGCGATCGACCTCGAGGTCCTCGAGGACCTCGTCGTGGCCCTCTCCGCCTGCCCCCAGGACCTGTCCCCCTGCAACGCCTACGACCCGACCGCGATGGCGATGCGGGTGTGGGAGGTCGAGGATTGAGGTGCCCGCGACCGTCGAGACGATGACGAGCGCCACCGCCGCCGAGGTCGCGACGGTCGCCCGGCTGCTCGCCGCCGCGGGCCTGGTCGAGGCGTTCGGCCACGTCTCGGCACGGCTCGACGGCGGCGGCTTCGCGATCACCTCGACGGCACCGCGGGGCGCGGCGGCCGCCGACGAGGTGATCGGCTGCGACGATGCCGGGCGGCCGCTCGGCGAGGGCGCCGGGCTGCCGCTGGAGACGCCGCTTCACGCCGCGATCTACGCCGCCCGCGACGATGTCGGCGCGATCTGTCGGACCCACTCGCCGGCGGCCGTCGCCGCCGGCGCCGCGGGCGAGGTGCCGCCGGTCGCCCACGGGCTCGGCGGCCTCTCGGGACGGGTCGCGCTCCTCCCCGACCCGCAGCTCGTCACCGACGGCGAGCGCGCCGCCGCCGCCGCCGCCGCGCTCGGCGCCGGCGATTGCCTTCTGGTCCGCGGCAACGGCGCCGTCGCCACCGGCGCCTCCCTCCCCGAGGCGGCGGTCCGGGCCTGGTATCTGGAGGAGCGGGCCCGGGTCTGGCGGGCCGGGCAGCTCGAGCTCCCCGCCGACGCGCTCGAGCAGCGCTCCCGCCACTACCCGGCCGAGGCCGAGCGCGCCTGGAGCTGGCTGCGCTGGAGGTTCGGGGAGGTGGAGCGATGATGACCGCCACCGACGCGACGGTCGCGTCCGGCACCGGCTACGGAGTCGATCTCGCCGGCGGCGAGGAGGTCAGGATCTCCACCCCCGACGGCAACCAGGGCGGCGATTTCAGCTTCCTCGGCTTCGACCAGGCGATGAGC
>CAZTGN010000032.1:0-14399 GCA_964613275.1 uncultured Conexibacter sp.
CGAGCGGAGCCGCTCGCGGCTGCTCGCGCGGCGGACCGCGTCGCGAGCCCCCGCGAGCCAGATCGGCCGCTGGACCCAGGGGCCGTTCGCCCTGCCGAGATCCTTCGCGATCCACACCGTGATGCTCCCGACCGGCAAGGTGCTCTACTGGGGCTTCCCACCCGAGCCGCCGAACGTCGGCAACGGCACGCTCTGGGACCCGTCGAAGGGCTACGGCCCGTCCGCGTTCACCAACGTGCCGCCGCCGGTCGTCGACCCTGACGGCGCCGGACCGCAGCCGCCCGGCGTGGCGCCGATCTACTGCTCGGGGCAGTCGCTCTTGCCCAACGGCGAGGTACTCGTGACCGGCGGCAACCTGGTCCTCCCGAACCGCTCCGATCCAGCCTATCCCGAGTGGGCGGGACTGAACCGGGCCTTCACGTTCAACCCGTGGACGGAGCGCTGGACCCAGCAGCCGCAGATGAACGACGGGCGCTGGTACCCGACCCAGGTGATGCTCGCCGACGGCCGCACGATCACGTTGGGAGGCTACGGCGACGAGGCGCCGGGGAAGATCTTCAACTACGACCTCGAGGTCTTCAACCCCGGTTCGGGGTCGGAGAGCGTCGGCTCGTTCAGCCCGCACCCGGAGGTGACCGTGCCCACCGGGCTCCTCTACCCGCACATGTTCATGCTGCCCGACGAGCGGGTGGCCGTCGCCGGCCCGCTCCCCAAGCACGCGGCCCTGATCGATGCCCGCGATCCCGGCAAGCCGATCACCTGGACGGAGCTGCCGCGCAGCATCGAGCAGCGCAACGGCGGCAACGCGGTCCTCCAGCCGGGCAGCCCGCGCGGCTCCTGGAAGGTGACGATGCTCGGCGGCATCGGCGGGCTGCCGCTGCCGGACGGGTCCCGGCTGCCGTCCGCGACCACCGAGACGATCGACCTCCAGCACCCCGATCGGGGCTGGAAGCCGGGCAGCTCGCTGAACATCAGTCGCGACTATCAGAACACCGTGCTGCTTCCGGATCGCTCGATGGTGACGGTCGGCGGCGGCTACGGCGAGAACGAGGAGGACGGCGTCTACAGGATCGACGCCGACGGCGCCCGCCGCCAGGTCGAGGTCTACGATCCCGACACCGGGAAATGGCGGCTCGGCCCGGCGCAGATGGAGGACCGGGGCTACCACGCCACCGCCGTCCTGCTCCCCGACGGAAGGGTCTTCTCCGGCGGCGACAACAAGCATCCGCTCGAGCCCAACGGGGAGAACAGCCTCACCGACACCGCCGAGATCTACTCGCCTCCCTACCTGTTCGAGGGCAAGCGCCCGGTGATCAGGAAGGCGCCGAAGCACGCGGGCTGGAACCAGCGCATCAAGGTCCAGACCAAGGGCTCGAAGGCGACCACCGCCGTGCTGATGGCGCCCGGGGCGACCACCCACGGCGACGACATGAATCAACGCCTGGTCCCGTTGCGGACGAAGGTGAAGAAGGTGACCAGGAGGAAGGGCAAGAGGCGCGGCTACAAGGGGCTCGAGGTGCGAACGCCGCCAAGCCCCGGGGTCGCGCCCCCCGGCTACTACATGCTCTTCGTGCTCACCGACGAGGGCGTGCCCTCGGTCGCCAAGTGGGTGCAGCTCAGGGGCTGACGGCGCCGGCGCCGACCCGAATAAGCTCACCGCCGTGAGGACGAGCGCCGGGGCCGGCTGAGCCGAAGATGGTCGAGGATCGCCTTGCCGCGCTCGGGCGCCGGCCGGAGCTGATCGCCGGCCTGCTCGGGGCAGCGGCCTTCGTCGTCCTCGCCGCCTCGCAGGGCGGTTGGGAGATCACCAGCTGGGCCCCGGCGGGCCTGTTCATGCTCGGCCTGCTCGTCGCGGCGGGGTTCGCATATCGCCGGCAGCTGCACGGGCTCGACGCCTGGAGCCGGGTCGCGATGCTCCTGCTGGCGGCGTTCGTCCTTTGGAGCTTCGCCTCGATCGCCTGGGCCGAGGTGGAGGGAACGGCCTGGGACGGCGCCAACCGGGCGCTCGCCTACCTGTTCGTGTACGCCGGCTTCACGGTCGTCGCCTGGCGAGCCGACTCGGCCGCGATCGTCCTCGGGCTCTACGCCCTCGGGCTCGCCGCCGTCGGCGCGATCATCCTGATCGACGCCGCCGGCTCGGCGGAGGCGGTCCTGTCGCTCGTCAACGGTCGGCTCGCCGAGCCGACCGGCTACCCGAACGCGGTCGCGGCGTTGTTCGTCGGTGGCTTCTGGCCCGCGGTCCACCTCGCCTCGAGGCGCGAGGTGCCGTGGTACCTGCGCGGCCTGCTGCTCGCCGTCGCGGGCTTCCTCGTCCAGCTTGCGCTGATGCCGCAGAGCAGGGCGTCGCTCCTCGTCATCCCGTTCGCGCTCCTCGCCTACCTGCTGGTGACGCCGAACCGCATCCGGGCGCTCATCTTCCTCGTCCTCGCGCTCGCCGCGACGGCGCTCGCCGCGCCGGCGATCCTCGACGTCTTCGCGGTCGCCTCCGACGGAGGCGACGTCGGCGTCGCGTTCGCCACCGCCGCCGAGGCGATGCTGCTCGCCTGCACGGGCCTGCTGGTCGTCGGGACCGTCGTCGCCCTGATCGATCGCGGCGTCGAGGTCAGCGACGCGACCGCCCGCGTCGCCGGTCGGGTCGGCGTGGCGGTCACCGTCGTCGCCGCGGTGGCCGGGGTCGTCGTAGCCGTCGCGGCGCTCGGCGATCCGGTGGATTGGGCGGGCGATCGCTGGTCCGACTTCAAGGGTGACTACGACAAGGGAGGCTTCGGCTCCTCGCGCTTCAGCGGCGACCTCGGCAGCGGTCGCTACGACTTCTGGCGCGTCGCGCTCGAGGACGAGCTCGCGGCCGCGCCGCTGCTCGGCGAGGGGGCCGAGAACTTCGCCGTCGGCTACCTGCAGGGCCGCGACACCACCGAGGAGCCGTTCTATCCCCACAGCCTCCCGATCCGCCTCCTCGTCGGCACCGGCCTCGTCGGCACGCTCCTGTTCGCCGGCTTCGTGGTCGCGGCGGCCGGTGCGGCGTTTCGGACCCGCGCCCGGGCGCCCGACCCGCTGGCCCGCGGGATCGCCGCGATCGCGATCGCGAGCGCCGCCTACTTCCTCCTGCACAGCAGCGGCGACTGGCTCTGGACCTTCGCCGGGATCGCGATGCCGGTGCTGGCGTGGCTCGGCATCGCCGGCGGCGGGCTCGGGGCCCGCGAGCCGGTGACGGCGGCGGCGCCGCTTCCGGGTCCGGCCCGGGCCGGGGTCGCCGCGGTGGCCGCGGTGGCCCTCGTGGCCGCGGTGGTCTCGCTCACCCTGCCCTGGCTGTCGGCGCGTCTCACCGACAGTGCCGCAGCGGACTGGACCGCGGATCCCGACAAGGCCCTCTCGCAGCTCGAGTCCGCACGGGGGCTGAACCCGCTCTCGGCACGCCCCGATCTCGTCGCCGGCACGATCGCGATCCGCGACGGCGACGAGGAGGAGGCAAGGGCAGCGTTCGCACGGGCGTTCGAGCGGGAGCCGACCAACTGGTACGCGCTGCTCGAGCTCGGCACGCTCGACATCACCGCCGGGCGGCGCGGGAGGGGGATCGCGTGGCTGCACGACGCGCGGTCGCTGAACCCGGACGAGCCGCTGATCGCGACCGCGTTGCGGCGCGCCCGCGGCGACGATCCCCTGACCGGCGTCGCGATCGACCGGGCGCTGGTCGCCCGCGTCTGCTCGCGGGTGGGGCCGTCGCAGGGCACGCGCTATTGCAGGGAGTAGCCGCGAACCGGGATCCGCTTGTCACGGCCTCCCGGTTGTGCAATCATGCCCGCACCGTTCCCCCGGGCGCCGACACCGTTCGTCGGTTTGTCGGTCGGCCAAATTGTCAGTTACAGCACCCGGGGGTAGATGGCCGGTCGCTGGAAGATCACGAGGGAGTCTTCGTGAAGTCGAGAATGATTCTCAGCACGATTGTCCTGGCCGTTGCGCTCGCGCTCGCGCCTGCGGCATTCGCGAACAACTCATCGGTAGGCACCTACGGGGGTCAGGGTGGCGAGGTCGCCGGGTCGGTTTCCGGCGGCGAGGCGTCCGACCCGGGCGCGGCCGAGAACAGCAGCGCGCTGCCGTTCACGGGCCTCGACCTCGAGTTGCTTGCCGGCGGCGGCCTGTTGCTGCTGCTCGGTGGGTTCGGGATGGCTCGGATGGCCGCCCGTCGCGAGGACGCAGTCTAGGACTGGACAACCGGTGGCACCGGGCGCTGTCGTCTGAGTGCGGCGGTGCCCGAGCCCGGGAACCGAACAACCGAACAACTGAACAACTGGCCGCTACCGGGAGCAGGCGGCCGACGTGAGAGCCTCGAGCTCGTTCACGAGCCGCTGCGCCTGCGCCTCGCGCAGGTAGTCGGCGGCGAGCTCCCGCGCCCGCTCACCGAGGCGCCTTCCGAGCTCGGGGTCGTCGCGCAGCGTCCGGACGGCGTCCGCCATCGCGGCGGGGTCCTCCGGCGGGGCCAGCAGTGCCGCTCCCTCGGCCAGCCGCCGCGTCTCGCCGGTCGCGGCGACGATCACCGGCCGGCCCAGGGCGCAGTAGTCGAAGAGCTTCGAGGAGACGACGTCGTCGAGCGAGGCCCGCAGCGCCACCAGCAGCGCATCGGCGGCGAGCAATCGCCGGGCGGCAGCGTCGGGCGACATCAGCCCCTCGAGCCGGACCCGGCCCGGAGGCATCTCCGCGGCCCGGCGCTCGAGCTCGTGGCGGAGCGGGCCGTGGCCGATCAGGTGGAGCTGGAAGCCCTCGCCGAGCAGCTCGGCGGCGTCCATCGCGGTGTCGAGGCCGTGGTAGAGGCCGAGGTTGCCCGCGTAGGCCCAGACGAAGCGATCCGTGGGCATCCCGAGCGCTGCCCGGTCGGGCTGTCTGCGGCCGCGCTCGAGCCACGCCCGGGTGGTGCCGTTCGGCAGGACCTCGATCCTCGTCCCGGCGGGCGCCCGCTCGGCGATGTGGCGGCGAAACGGCTCGGTCACGGTGGTGATCAGGCGCGCCCGGCGGTAGAGCCAGCGCTCGAGGCGTTCGGCCGCCGCGATGGAGCGCGGCGAGCTGAGCTCGCCGAGGACGACCGCGGCCTTGGGCCAGAGGTCGCGGACGTCGAGCACCCAGGGGACGCGGTGACGAGCGGCGACGAGCGCGCCGGCGAGGCCGACCGTGAGCGGCGGTGAGCTCGCGAGGACCACGTCGGGGCGCCGGACGACGGCGCCGACCGCGACCGCCATCGCCGCGTAGGAGCCGTAGAGCTCGAGACGGGTGCGCATCGTCTTCTCCGGCGCCACCCTGACCCAGACGTAGTCGACGGCGAGACGGGGCGCCCGCTGCCTGACCAGGGGGCGCCCGCGAAACCCGGGATCGATCACGCCCTCGGGATGGTTGGGGACCGCGCAGACGACTTCGACCTCGTGCCCCGACCCGCGCAGCGCCGCGACGAATGGCTCTATCCTGAACCGAGCGGCCGTGACCTCCGGGACGAAGTGCTGGCTGAGGATCAGGACCCGCATCCGGGTCCCCTTCGCCGCCCGGGCCCCGGAACCTTGAAACGTCTCGCCGGGGCCGCAGGAACGCGAGGAGCCGAGAGCACGGGATCGCCGCCTTTCAATGATTGAGGAACCGGGACGAGCCGCCGATAGGACGACACGGATGGCCAGGAGCAGCTCATCGATCGATACGCGGGGGGTCAGCGACGTCACGGCGAACCCCGCACCCGCGCGCCGGCGTCCGGCCGACCTGATCGGCGTGCGCAAGCAGCGCCGTGCCCCGAGCGCCGGCCCGCCGCTGTTCGATGCGACGAGCTTCGGCATCGACGCGGCGATGCTCGCGCTCGCGGCGCTGGCCTCGGTGATCAGCGCACCCGCGGCGAGCCTCCGCACCGACGTCTTCTCGCTGGCGGTCTTCTGCGTCCTCGTTCTCGCCGTCCTCGTCTACTTCGGCCTCTACCGGTTCTCGTTCGCGAGCCACTTCATCGAGGACGCACGGTCGATCGTCGCCGCGACGGCGATCGTCGCGATGTGCATGACATTCGGGCGGGTGCTGGTCTTCGACAACCCGGATGCCGCCGCGCAGGCGGCCCGGGCCTGGATCTTCGCGTCGACCTACGTGATCGCGGCCCGGGGCGGCCGCCACATCGTCGAGATGCGCAGGCGCCGCGAGGGCGTCATCGGGGAGCGGGCGTTGATCGTCGGTGCCGGGGCGGTCGGCACGCAGTTCGCGAACCGGCTCCTCGACCGCCCCGAGTTCGGGTTGCGGCCGGTCGCGTTCATCGACGACGAACCGCTCGAGGCCCGAGAGGGCGATGCGCCTCCGGTTCCCGTGCTCGGCTCGCAGCCGGTCGAGCGCGGGGGGGAGCGGCTGTTCGGGCCGGGGCTCGAGGCCGCCATCGAGGATCTTCGGGTCTCGCACGTCGTCGTCAGCTTCTCGACCAGCTCCCACCGGGCCGAGCTCGATCTGCTGCGGCGCTGCCAGGTGAGCGGCGTCACGGTGTCGGTCCTGCCGCGGCTCTTCGAGGGCGTCACCGACGATCTCGAGCTGGAGCGGATCGGCGGCATCCCGATCGTCTCGGTGCGAGCGAGCGACCCGCAGGGGTGGCAGTACGCCCTCAAGTACGCATTCGACCGGGTCTTCGCCGCGTTTGCGATTCTCATCACCGCGCCGCTGCTGCTGCTCGCGGGATTGGCGACGCTGCTGACGCTCGGCCGCCCGGTCCTGTTCCGGCAGGCCCGGGTCGGCCTCGACGGCAAGGAGTTCGACGTCCTCAAGTTCAGGACCATGCGGGAGCCGGCGCCGCATGAGCGCACCGAGGCGGAGTCGGGCGCCGTGGCGGAGGACGTGGCCCCGGGCGGCGTCGAGGGCGTCGACCGGCGGACCCGCACCGGCACCCTCCTGCGTCGCAGCTCGATCGACGAGCTGCCGCAGCTCTTCAACGTCCTCCGCGGCGACATGTCGCTCGTCGGGCCGCGCCCCGAGCGGCCGAGCTACGTGCAGCTCTTCGACGAGTCCGTCTACCGCTATGCCGATCGCCATCGGGTCAAGTCGGGGATAACCGGCTGGTCGCAGGTCCAGGGCCTGCGCGGCAACACGTCGATCGCCGACCGGGTCGAGTGGGACAACTACTACATCGAGAACCGTTCCCCGTGGCTCGACTTCAAGATCATCCTGATGACCGTCCCTGCCCTGCTGCGGGACTTCGGCAAGCCGCGCTCCTGACCGCCTACGGAACCGCGTCGAGCAGCGGCAGGTCGATACGCAGGACGCCCTCGAGCTCGCGGAGCCGGTCCGGCCGCTCGGCGACGACGTGCCGGCGCAGCTGCTCCTCGGTGTCGCAGTCGGCCCCGGGCGCGTAGGCGAGCGCGAGGAACCGGAAGTAGGAGCGGGGGCGCAGCCCGAGCAGGGGGATGAGCTCGGCGGTGTTGTCGAGCGGCGTCAGCGTGGGAGCGATCTCGACGCGGTAAGCGTCGGGCTCGAGCTCGGTGGCGCCGTTGCGGCGCAGCAGCGCCAGCCGGTGGCAGCCGTCGCCGACGAACAGGCGACGCTCCATGCGCTTGCCGGTGGCGGTCGATGCGATCCGGCGACCGGACCGGAGGAGCAGCGGCTGCGCCGGGTCGTAGCCCGCGGCGGCGAAGCTCTCGCAGAGGTCGGCCGAGCGCCGCACCCGCTCGGCGAAGGCACCCGCCACGGCGGCCGGGTCGCCGGCGAGCCGCGGATGGAACCGCGGCACCACGATCCGCTCGAACCAGGAGCGGTAGTCGTGGCCCTCGGGTGACGCGATGGCGGCGTCGATGTCGGCGGGCCCCGAGGCGGAGGCGATGCGATCGAGGAAGCGCTCGCGGACGAGGACGTCGTAGCGCAGCGGGCTGATCAGATCATCGATCCCGACCGGCTCGGTCCCGGCCTCGGTCCTGACGGAGGCGCGGCGCAGGAGGCGGCGCACCCTGCGGCCGGCCGCATTCAAGCCGGAGCGCGGTCGGTGCGTCGGATGAACTCGAGAACGCGATCGCCCTCGGCGGTGCTGAGGTGCTTCTCCCAGGTTCGCGTCGAGTCGTAGAACTCGGTGGAGGCGATGGTGCGCTCGAACGCCGGCGTCCAGGGAAGCTCGGCGAAGCGGCACAGCTCCCGCAGCGCCGGCATCGGCTCGGTGATCAGATCCTCGTAGGTGAGCTCGTGCACGCGGCCGGGGAGGAGGGCCGAGTTACCGGCGATGTCGTCGAGGTCGAGGCGGATCTTCAGCGCCGTCGAGAGCTGCGGGCCGCCTCCGAGGTCGCTCCAGGCGGCCATGTACCCGTCCGGCACCGGTCCCCACTGCCAGCCCGGGCTGTCGGGTGGGCTGGTCACGTCCAGCCAGCCCGCCTTGATCCAGGAGCTCACGACCGAGCGCGGGTCGCGCTGGAGGAAGACGAATCGGGCGTCGGGATAGATGCGGTCGAAGTATCCGATGCGCGCCCAGCCCGTCACCTTGACGAGGAGCCGCTCGCGGCCGTGGAAGCGGAGGACGCTCCGCGTCGCCTCGCGCACCGGCTCGATCCAGGCTGCGTCGATCTCCTCCGGGACCTGGGGGCTCTCGCGCCGCGAGAAGCCGGGCAGGTAGCTCTCCCAGAACCTGTAGGCCTCGAACGGCTTCGGGAACGCCTTCATCTCCTTGACCCGCTGCGGCAGCGGGGCGGCGTAGAGCCGCGAGAAGGCCGAGAGCCAGTGCCGGCGGGGAAACGTCTCGTTGAAGGTCGAGAGCCACCCGAGCTGCTCGTGGAAGGCCAGCAGTCGGTGCAGGAAGGTCGAGCCGCAGCGGCCGGTGCCGACGACGATCACCGGGCGTTGTCCCGTTGCGCTGGCCGCCATGAACCCCAAGCTAACAGGGGGCGGGGAGGCGGGGGCGGGCACGGAGGGCGCGGGAGGGCCGCTTCGTGGCCGATGGACGTACGTCCGGTTCGCGCCGGGCCGCTTCGGGGCGCCCCGCAGCCGTCGATAGCCAACTGGGACCAGGGCTCCTCGCCCGGACGCGGAAGGATCGGATATCTCAGCGCTCAGGAAGATCGCATCGGCGGGACTCGCAGCCATCGCGGCAGCGGCGATCGCGGCGAGCACGGATGCGGCGGCCTCATCGGGATGCGACCTCGTCGCGGCTCCCGGGGGCTCCGATGCCGCCGCCGGCACGGAGGCCGCGCCCCTCGCCGGCGTCAACGTCCTGCTCGAGCGCCTGCAGAGCGGCGAGACCGGATGCCTGCGCGCCGGCACCTACGTCGATCGGCAGTTCCTGGTCAAGAACCCGGGGGTGACGCTGACCAGCTACCCCGGCGAGCGCGCCACCCTGCGCGGGCAGCTCCGCTTCAACTACACGGCCGACGGGTCCGTCGCGGAGAACCTGAACCTCGACGGCCGCAACGACGACGGGCTGCAGGGGCCGCTGATCTACGCCGACGACGTGGTCCTTCGCGGCAACGAGATCACCAACCACCACCAGGGGATCTGCGTCAGCGTGACCAGCTACAAGAACCTGGGGCCGACGCGGGGCGTCCTGATCGAGGACAACGTCATCCACGACTGCGGCCAGCTCCCGGCGACCAACCACCACCACGGCATCTACGTCGCCCACGCCCGCGACACGTTGATCAGGGGCAACGTGATCTACGGCAACGCCGACCGCGGCGTCCAGCTCTACCCCGACGCCGACGGCTCGATCGTGACCGGGAACGTCATCGACGGCAACGGCGAGGGCGTGATCTTCGGCGGCGGCCCGAGCTCGTCCTCCGACGACAACCTCGTCGCCAACAACGTCATCACCGGCTCGAAGATCCGCTGGAACGTCCAGTCGCACTGGCAGGGGCCGGTCGGATCCGGCAACGTCGCCCGCGAGAACTGCGTCTGGACCGACCTCGACAGCCGATCGGGCACGCCGGAGAAGAGCGGGATCCAGCCGGTGATGAGCGGGGCGCGGGCCTACGACAACGTCGTCGCCGATCCCCGCTACGCCGACCCGGGCTCCGGCGACTACTCGATCGGGTCGGGCAGCCCCTGCGCCGGCGTCATCGATGGCGACCTGCCGAGGCTGCCGCTGGGCGATCCGCCGCCGCCGGCCGCCACCGCCTCGCCCTGCGAGCCGGGCGGCAGCGGCTCCGGTCGCCGATACCTGGTCGGCGGGCAGGGTCGGGACCGCCTCATCGGAGGCGCCGGCAGCGATCGCCTGGCCGGTCGCTGGGGCGCGGACAAGATCGTCGGCGGCCAGGGTGGGCCGGACTGCCTGCTCGGCGGCACCGGCCCCGACCGGATCCGCTCGGTGAACGGCCGCCGCGACATCGTCAAGTGCGGAAGCGGCCGCGATCGGGCGACGGTCGAGCCCACCGACCGGGTGCGCGGCTGCGAGCGTCGGGTCGTCCGCCGGCACGTCTAGAGGCGGGCATCCGCAACCGGATGCGGGTAGCCGGCATGCCGTTACGCTGCAGGCGCGATGGGACGCCGCCCGCAACGTCTGCTGTCCGTCGCACTCGTCGTCGTCGCCTTCGGGGCCGGAGCGGTCCAGGGGGCGGCCGCCGCGCCGATCGGCGCGGCGGCTCTCCGGTGCGACCGCACGCTCGCGGCCGGGGGAGACGTCGTCGGGTTCGTGGCGGGCCTGGGGCCGGACCAGGTCGGCTGCCTGCGCGAGGGCGTCCACATGGCCGCCGACGTGGTCAGGATCAGCGCTCCCGGCGTCGTGCTGAGCAGCTACCCGGGTGAGGGCGCCACGCTCGCCGGCCGCCTCTGGATCGATCCGGGCGGCGATCGGGCCGTGGTCCAGGACCTGACGCTCGACGGGCGCAACCCGACGGCGAAGCCGAGCCCGACCATCAACGCCGACGACGTGGTCCTTCGCGGCAACGAGATCAGCAACGACCACACGGCGATCTGCGTCAGCGTCAACGACTACGGGGGGGAGCCGCCTCCGCGCGGGGTCGCGATCGAGGGCAACGTCATCCACGACTGCGGCCTCCTCCCGCCCACCAACCACCACCACGGCATCTATCTCGCCGACGCGCGGGAGACGCTCGTCAGCGGCAACCTGATCTCCGACAACGCCGACCGCGGCATCCAGCTCTATCCCGACGCCGATGACTCGGTCGTGGTCGGCAACGTCATCGACGGCAACGGCTCCGGCCTGATCTTCGGCGGCGACGGGAGCCAGTCGTCCGATCGCAACCTGGTCGCCGGCAACGTCATCACCGGCTCCAGGGACCGCTACAACATCGAGTCGCACTGGCAGGGCCCGATCGGGGAGGGCAACGTCGCCATCGGCAACTGCCTGGGGACGACGTCCGACGAGTATCGCGGCTCCCCGGCGGGGAGCGGGCTGGAGCCGTCGATGCAGGGGGTGCGAGCGTTCGGCAACGCCGTCGCGGCCGGTGGCTACGAGGTCCCGCGGATGGACGACCTCGGGCTCGTCGGCGCCTTTCCGTGCGGGCCGCGGGAAGCGGCCGGCGGCTGATGGCCGGCGGCGGCGCGCAGATCCGGGTCCGGCGACGCCTCGGCATGCCGGTGAAGCAGCCGCGAGGCTGGCGCACGGGGCCTCCCGACTTCGTCGGGGTGGGAGCCCAGCGCTCGGGGAGCTCGTGGTGGTTCGGTCAGATCACCGGGCACCCAGACGTCGTCGCGCCCTGGGGCAAGGAGCGGCACTACTTCGACCGGTTCTGGCAACGCGAGCTCACGGCGGCCGATGCGGACGGGTACGGGCGGCTGTTCCCGCGACCCGACGGCGCGCTGACCGGGGAGTGGACCCCGCGCTACATGTACGACCCGTGGACGCCGCAGCTGCTGAGCGCCTGCGCGCCCGAGGTCAAGGTCCTGGTGATCCTCCGCGATCCCTGGGAGCGGTGCCTGTCCGGCGTGGCACACGAGTCGCGGGTGCTGGGACGGGAGCTGCGACGGGCGCACGGGGACTATCTGCGCCTGATGATCAGGGGTGATGCGCTGCAGCGCAGCTGCTACGCGCAGCAGCTCGAGCGGATCGTGCGCTGCTTCGAGCGCGACCGGGTGCTCGTCCTGCAGTACGAGCGCTGCGTGCGGGCGCCCGAGGCCGAGCTCGAGCGCACGTTCCGGTTCCTCGGCCTGGACGTGCCGCGGTCGGGCACTGTCGAGCCGCGGGTCGGGGCCGGCCGGCCCCGGGATCACGAGCTCCCGGCCGCCGTCGCCGACGAGATGCGAACGATCCTCGCGGCGGACGCAGCGGCGCTGGTCCGGGTCGTGCCCGAGATCGACCTGGAGCTCTGGCCGTCATGCCGGTAGGAGCGGAGCGGCTCTCGCGCCCGATCTTCGTGGTCGGCGCTCCGAGGAGCGGGACCACCGTCATCTTCAACACGTTCGCTGCGCGTCCGGACCTCGCCTGGTTCACCCAGCACCTGAACCGGCTTCCGGGCTGGCCGTCGGTGACGGTCCTGGCCCGGCTCGCCGACCTCGTCCCGCCGGTGCGGAAGTCGATCATGAGGTCCGACTCCGACCGGCGCTGGTGGGAGAAGGCGCGGATCGGCCCGGTCGAGGGCTATGCGGTCTGGGAGCGCTACGCCGGCAGGCGGTTCGTCTACGAGTCGCTCGTCGGCGAGCACCCGACCCCCGAGCAGCGGGCCGAGCTCCGCGCCCTGGTCGGCAAGCTCCTCCGCTACCAGGGCAGGGACCGGTTCGCGACCAAGATCACGGGGCCGGCCAGGATCGGCTTCCTCGCCGACGTGTTTCCGGATGCGCTCTTCGTGAACGTGATCCGGGACGGCAGGGCGGTGGCCCGGTCGCTGATGAAGGTGGACTTCTGGGCGGGCACGTGGCGCGAGCGGTCGGTCGCGTGGGGAGGTGTGCTCGACGAGGCGGACCTCGACCGCTGGCGCGAGCTCGGCGAGCCGCCGCTGGGGCTCGCCGCCCTGCAGTGGCAGGAGCTGGTGCGGGGGGCGCGCGAGGAGGCGGAGCGGAACGTGCCCGACCGCTACGCGGAGGTACGCTACGAGGACTTCGTGGCGGATCCGCACGCGACGATCGACGAGATGACGGACTTCTGCGAGCTGCCGGAGGCCGCCGAGCCCCATGAGTTCCTCCGCGCCCGCGTCGAGATCCGCGACATGAATCGCGGCTCGGCAGCTGCGAGCGAGTCCGAGCGGGAGCTGCTCGACGCGCTGATCGGGGCGGAGCTCGCCGCGCTCGGGTACGGCGAAGGGGTCGGGATCCGCGCCGACGCGCGGACGCCGCTGACGCGACCGTTCGCGGGTGGCTGAGCGGTGAGCCTGAAGGGCCCGGAGTTCTTCATCGTCGGCGCGCCCAAGTGCGGGACGACCGCGATGGCCGACTACCTCGGCCAGCATCCGGAGATCGGCATGTGCCCGCGCAAGGAGACGCACGTGTTCGCGACCGACCTGAGCGAGCGAATGGCGATGAGGCGCGGTCAGAAGCCGCTGAGCCGGGAGCGGTTCCTGGAGCTGTTCGCCGGTCTGCAGGGGGACCGCCTGCGAGGCGAGGCGTCGGTCTGGCACCTGTACTCGGCCACCGCCGCTGCCGAGATCGCGGGGTTCGAGCCGGAGGCGAAGATCGTCGTGATGCTGAGGAGCCCGGTCGAGATGCTGCCGTCCCTTCATTCGCAGTTCGTCTTCGTCGGCATCGAGCCGGTCGAGGACTTCGCGGCGGCCTTCCGGCTCGACCCCGAGCGCGAGCGATCGGGCGCGCCGGCCGGATTCCCGCCGCGCTCGTACCGCTCGGCCGTCCGCTACGGCGAGCAGATCCGCCGCTATCTCGGCGTCTTCGGCCGCGAGCGCCTGCACGTGATCGTCTATGACGACTTCCGCGACGACACCCTCGGCGCCTACCGGGAGACCTGCCGGTTTCTCGGCGTCGATCCCGGCTTCGAGCCGAACATCGAGGTCGTCAATCCGAACACGCGGGTACGGAGCCGGGCGATGCGCCGCTTCGTCAGACGCCCTCCGGAGTGGCTGCGGCCGGCTCTGCACCGGGTCACGAGCGAGCGGGCGAGGCGCGGGGTCGCGCGAGCGATGATCCGCTGGAACACGAGCGTGGGTCGGCGGGCTCCGCTCGCCGACGACGTCCGGTCGGAGCTCGCGGAGCTGGCCGCGCTCGAGGCGGGGGAGCTCGATGAGCTGCTCGGCCTCGACGTTCAGCGCTGGATCCGCTGATCGGCCCGACCGGCGCAGCTCAGCCGGGCAGCTGCCCCTCGCCCTCCTCGTCGACCAGCTCCTCGTCGCCCGCCCGGCCCCCCGGACCCTTCGCCGGCCGGCGCCGCGCCTCGCCGAGCAGGTTCCGGAGCTGCGACCCCAGGCCCGGCGCCAGGAACCGCAGGCCGAGCAGGTAGATCGCGACGCCGAGGAGCCCCTCGGCAGCCAGGAGCACGAGCCCGAGCGCCGTGCCGTGGTCGGCCGCGTGGACGAGGAGGTTCTCGACGGGGA
>CAZTGN010000032.1:14409-15884 GCA_964613275.1 uncultured Conexibacter sp.
CACCGCCGGGGCGATGACCGTGAAGGGCAGGGTGGGGAACAGGACGGCGATCATGAGCAGGGCTGCGGCGGCCGCCGGGGCGATCGCCGCGAGGACCGCGCGCGCCGGGATCTCCATCGCCCCCCTGGCGAGCACGATCGCCACCGTCGCGCCGGCGATGGCGTCCACCGAGATGCCGATGCCGACGCCGAACAGGCCGAGCGCCGGCGTCAGCGCGAGCATCGTCAGCGCACCGGCGGCGACCGCGATCGCGTTGACGCGGGTCCGCTTCGCCGGGATGCCCGCTGCCTTGAAGCCCTCGCCGATCTCGGCGGCGATCGCCTGCGCCGGGATATAGAGGCAGATCGCGGCGGTGACCTCGCCGGCGAGGCTCCAGCGCTCCCCGAAGGCGACGATCGCCAGCGGCTCTCCGAGCGGCGCCAGGATCAGCCCCATCGGCATGGCGACCACCGACGACCACCGCAGCGTCTGCAGCAGCGCGGGCCGGAAGCGCGATCGGTCCTTGGCGATCCTCGCGAAGGCCGGGAAGATGACGTAGGCGATCCCGGCGACGAGCAGCGCGTAGGGGGTCGTGACGATCCGGTTCGCGTACTGGAGCTGCCCGACCGAGCTCTGGTTCAGCATGCCGCCGCTGACGAGCACCGGCACCTGATCGCCGAAGCGTCGGATCGTGCTGCCCGCGAGCACGTGACGCCCGTAGCCGACCAGCTCCCGCCACATCCCGAAGGACACCTGCCGCAGCCGCGGCCGCCAGCGAACCAGCCCCCACGAGAGGGAGACATCGGCGGCCGCCTGCGCGTACATGCCGATCACGAGGCCCCAGACGCCGAGGCCCTGCGAGGTGGCGACGATCGACGCGACGCCGAAGGCGAGCATCGCCACCGGTTCGACGATCAGCCGGCGCATGAACGAGAAGCGCCGCTGCAGGATCGCGTTCGGGACCGTTCTGGCCGACTGCAGGAGGAGGATCCCGGCGCTCGCCGCCGCCACCTCCCCGACCGTTGCGCTGCCGAAGAAGATGCCGATCAGCGGCGCGCTCGCGAGGCCGAGCAGCGCGAGGATGACCCCGGCACCGATCGTCGCCACCGTCGCGGTGGATGCCGCTTCGTCGAGCCGGTCCTCGCGGTGGATCAGCGCGGCGAGCATTCCCGAGCCCGCGAGCATGACGCCGAAGGCGACGAGCACCGACCCCGACGTGTACTGGCCGAGCTCCTCGGGCGTGACCAGGCGGGCGAGGACGACGAAGGTGATCAGCGTGATCGCCCGGCCGAGCAGGAAGCCGCCGCCCGCGAGGCTGACCCCCCTGATCACCGTGCCGGTCAGACCGCCCCGGCGCCGTCCCTCGTCGCTCACCGCCGCCGTCGCAACAGGAAGCGGGCCCGCCAGAGGTGCGAGGCACGCAGCCTGCGGATCGCCGGTGACGCCTTGATGCGGAAGCGCAGGGCCCCGTCCTTGCCGTATATCCCGACCCGTGG
>CAZTGN010000033.1:0-15769 GCA_964613275.1 uncultured Conexibacter sp.
CGATCCGCTCGCTCCGTCATCGTCGCCTCACGCCGGATGCGGCGGACGGTCGCGAGGTCGCCGAGCTCCGCCGCGTGCTGAGGGCGACCGGATGGGCACCGACCGACTCGACGACGCTGCTGGTCGTCGAGGAGCGCCTGCACCGGGCGCGTCGCGAGGCGGCGGCCGCCTATGTGCGGTCCTTCCGCGAGCGCCTCTACGGAAGGACCGGGGCCCCCGGCCCGAGCCTCGCCGAGCGCCGCTCGATGCGCCGCGACCTCGGATCGGGCGGTCGCCTCGGGTCGCGCCTGCGACTGCTCGTGCTGGTGCCGCCGGGGGCGCCCCGAGGAGGGACGCGGGCCTGAGGCGGAGGATCTCGCGGCAGCGCCGCGCGGCGTTCAGGCCTCGTCGCGGGCGGCGATCAGCAGTGCCCGGGCGACCGCGAGCGTCCTGCCCTCCGCATCGAGGACGGCGGCGCCGGCGTGGTGCTTGCGGCCGTCGAAGGCGATCGGCCAGGCGATCACGACGTGCTCGGCGTCGGGGCGGACCGGTCCCTCGATCCGGACCGCGTGACGGGCGAGGAAGCTGAGCGTCGTCGGATCGTCGTAGAGCGCGAAGTAGGTCGGGCAGTCGAGGACGGCGGAGACGAGCTCGGGGGCGACGGCGCCCTCGCCGTCCGCCATCTCCGCCGTCGGGGTCCAGGGCGAGGCGACGACGTCGCGGCCGGCCACCGAGCCCGCGAAGACCCCGACCGCGTCGGCTCGCGTCCGGCCGCAGACGAAGCAGTGGCTGAACGGGCCGTCGGCGAGCCCGGCGTAGCGGGCGGTGGCCTCGCGCGCCTCGGCGGGGGAGACCGGCGCCGGCACGTCGGCATCGATGGCGGCGATCGCGCGCGCCTCGGCGACGAGGGCCTCGCCGTCGAGGAGCCGGACCGGGCCGTCGTCATCCGCCTCGACCCGAAGCTCGGTGTCGAGCGGGACCGGGCTGCGCAGGCTGACCTCGGCGATCCCGTCGACGTGGCGGGCGAGGAGGCCGGCCGCGTAGCCGCCGTTGCCGCTGTCGCGCGGTCCGTTGAAGCGGCCTGGGATCGTGATCGTGTCGGGTGCGAGCATCGTCGGGGAGCACCGATCCTCGCATCGCCGGCGGGCGCTGGCAAGAGCCTCTTCCCGGGCCGCCTCGGGGCCTCGATCTACCTGCGATGGTGCGGCGAACCCCTGCTAGCCTCACCGTTCGTGGGAGCAGCGACTCGCTCGGAGGCGAAGCTGGGGTGGGGCATGACCCGGCGCGCGGTGGTGACGGCACTGGCCGTCACGCTCGCGGCGGGCCTCGTGGCGCTGCTCATCGCCGCCCCTCCCGCGGCCGACGCCGGCAAGCGCAAGAAGGACAGGGTCGTCGCCTGCTTCAAGACCAACGTGCCGGCGGGGGAGAAGCCGAAGTTCCGCGCCCGCCCGCGGCGCTGCGTCTTCATCGCCGCCGGCGCCGTCGGCTTCCCGATCCCGCCGTCCTTCGCCGTCCAGCAGATCATCAAGATCCGCTGGAAGCAGTGGGGCAAGCGCCGGGCCAAGGGTCGCGGCAAGGGCTACACGTCGGCCCGCAAGCAACCCGTCCCGGTCACGATCACGCTCACCAAGCCGCGCAAGAAGTGCGGCCATCAGGCCTTCGCGAAGGCGAAGTTCAACTACCAGTACGGGATCCCGGCCGAGCCGCTGAACCTCTCGACCTGCTGAGCCGCGCCCGCCCGGGCATGTCGAACAGCACCCAAAGCCCCGATGCTGCGGTGAGCGCAGCGATCACGGCGATCGCTCCGGCAGCGTCGATCCGGTCGGCGAGGACGCCGGCGAGCAGCCCGCCGACCACGAACCCCATGTCGCGCCAGAAGCGGTAGACGCCGACCATCGCCGGCCGCGCCACCGGGGTCGCCACGTCGGAGACGGCGGCGATCAGGGTCGGGTAGACGAGGGCGGTCCCGGCGCCCTGGCCGGCCGCCGCGACCGCGGCGATCGGCACCGCCCCGGCCGAGGCCGCGAGCAGCGCCAGCGAGGCTCCCTGCAGGAGCATCCCGGCGACGATCAGCGGCTTGCGCCCGGCGACGTCCGACCAGTGGCCGGTCCAGATCTGGGCAAGGGCCCAGACTCCGGGATAGATGCCGGCGACACCTCCGACCGCGGCTGGGCCGGCGCCATCGGCGACCAGAAACAGCGGGACCAGACCCCAAGCGAGGGCATCGTTGAGGTTGTTGACGAGTCCGGCCTGCGAGCACGAGCGCAGGGCCCGGTCCCGGAAGCTCGCGGCCGCGAACGCCGCGGCGAGGGGTGGGGGGGAGCCGTCCTCGTCGCCGTGGTCGCGCTCCTGCTCGAGGGCGACGTGCGCGGCCGTGTCGCGGACGAGGAGCACCGAGGCGAGCAGGCCGAGGAGGGAGATCGCGGCAGCGCCGACCACGAGCACGTCACGCGCGGCGACCTCGGCGGCCAGCCAGCCGCTGAGCGCGGCGGCGAGCGCCAGGCCGCCGTAGCCTGCCGACTCGTTCAGGCCGAGCGCGAACCCGCGGCGCTCCGGGCCGACCAGGTCGACCTTCATCACCACGGTCATCGACCAGGCGAGGCCCTGGTTGACCCCGAGGAGGAGGTTGGCGGCGACGATCCAGTCCCAGGTCGGCGCGACCGCGACCAGGACCGGCACCGGCAGCGCCATCGCCCAGCCGGCGATCAGCAGGCGGCGGCGGCCGATTCGCTGCGCGAGCGCGCCCGCGGCCAGGTTCGTGAACGACTTCGCGAGCCCGAAGGCGACGATGAACGCGAGGACCGCCGCGCTCGAGGTGAGGCCGAAGTCGTCGGCGCCGATCAGCGGCAGCGTCGAGCGCTCGAGGCCGACCATCGCCCCGACGAACGCGTTGACGGCGACGAGCAGCGAGAACTGCCCGAGGTTCTCTCGCAGCCCGAGGCGAACCCCGGCCACGACTCAGCCGCGCGGCGTCAGGGTCCGGCCGGACCGGTTGGCGGCGACGATCTCGGCCTGCTGCTCGGGCGCGGGCGGGATGTCGCGGACGAGCGCCGCGACGAACGCGTCCTCGGACTCGAATTGGACCGCCTGGTTGTGGCGACGCTCGAAGCCGACGCTCGACGCCGGGTTGCCGGAGAGGGCACGGCCGCAGACCGAGCCCGCGTAGTGGGCGGGGTAGAGGAGCAGGTGGTCGGGGAGGGTGAGCAGCCGCCCGGTGATCGAGCGGTAGAGCAGCCGCGCCATCTCCTCCGCCGTCTGCTCGCCGTGCGCGTGCAGGTCGGGGCGGCCGGCATCGCCGACGAGGAGGGCGTCGCCGGTGAGCACGAGCCAGGGCTCGTCGACCCGGGCGTGGTCGGTGACGATGTAGGCGTGGTGGGCGCCGGCGTGGCCCGGGGTCGCGATCGCGACGAGCTCGGTGTTGCCGACCCGAACCGACTCGCCGTCGGCTAGCGGGTGGTGGTCGAACTCGACACCCGATCCGGCCGGCAGGTACGCGGTTGCGCCCGTGCGCTCGACGAGCTCGGGCAGGCCGGAGACGTGGTCGGCCTGCAGGTGGGTCTCGATCACGGCGGCGATCTCGGCGCCCTGCGCCTGCGCCAGGGCGATGTAGTCGTCGACCAGATCGGCGTGGGGATCGACCACCGCGAGCTTGCCTTTGCGCTTGCAGCCGAGCAGGTACGAGGCGCACGCGGTCTCGTCGTTGAGGAGCTGTCGGAAGTACATCGATGGCCTCCGGGTTCGATCGCGGGGTTGACAAGCTATCAATTGATTGCTTGAATTGCAAGGGATGGACGGCACGCGGCAGTTGAAGGATGCGGTCTTCGAGGCGGTCGCCCGGATGGGCAAGGCGTTTGCGAGTCCGCGGCGGCTGGCCCTGATCGACCTGCTCGCCCAGGGCCCGCGCACGGTCGACGAGCTCGCCGCGGCGACCGGGCAGTCGAGCGCCAACACCTCCCAGCACCTGCAGTCGCTGCACGCGGCCGGCGTCGTCGAGCGTCGCCGCGAGGGCAACCGGGTGCGCTACGCGCTCGCCGGCGATGACGTGATCGAGCTCTGGTCCGTCGTGCAGGCGATCTCGGCGGACCGGATCGCCGCGGTCGAGCGCGCCGCCCGCGAGTACCTCGGCGAGCCCGTCGAGGCGATCTCCCGCGAGGAGCTCGCGGCCCGGCTGCGCGCCGGCGATGTCGTCCTCGTCGACGTCCGCCCCGAGCTCGAGTACGAGGCGGGGCACATCGAAGGCGCCGTATCGATCCCGATCGGCCAGTTCCCCGACCGCCTCGCCGAGCTGCCCGAGGACGCCGAGATCGTCGCCTACTGCCGGGGCCCCTTCTGCGCGTTCGCCGACCAGGCGGTGCGGGCGATGGAGGAGTCCGGTCGCAGCGCCCGCCGCCTCGAGGGCGGCTGGCCGGAGTGGAAGCTTGCACTGGAAGGTACGAGGAGCGAACGGAGGGCAGCATGAGCACCGAGACCAATGAGCTCGATCGCACCGAGCTCGAGGATCGCGTCAAGCGGATGTACGAGGAGGTCGCGCTCGAGCCCGAGCGCGAGTTCCATTTCGAGACCGGCCGGCCGCTCGCCGAGCGACTCGGGTACCCACCCGCCGACCTAGACCGGATCCCCGCCGGGGCGCTGGATTCCTTCGCCGGGGTCGGCTACTTCCTCGACCTCGCCGACGTCGGGCCCGCCGACGCTGTCCTCGACCTCGGCAGCGGCTCGGGGACCGACAGCTTCGTCGCGGCGCTGCGCGCCGAGCGGGTCGTCGGGGTCGACATGACCGCTGCCCAGCTCGAGAAGGCGCGGGGCCTCGCCGCCGCCGGCGGATTCGCGAACACCCAGTTCCTCAGCGGCCACATCGAGGAGCCGCCGGTCGAGGACGGCAGCGTCGACCAGGTGATCTCCAACGGCGTCATCAACCTCTCGCCCGACAAGCCGGCAGTGTTCGCGGCCGCCGCCCGGGTGCTGCGGCCGGGCGGGCGGCTGGCGCTCGCCGACATCGTCAGCGCCAAGCAGCTTCCCGAGGGCGTCACCTGCGATGCGGCGCTGTGGGCCGCCTGCATCGGCGGAGCGATGCAGGCCGATCGCTACCGCGAGGCGATCGCCGGCGCGGGCCTCGAGATCGTGAGCTGGCGCGAGAACACCGCGTACGGGTTCGTCTCCGAGCGGGCCGGGAACGCGACCCGGAAGTACGGCGTGACGAGCATCTCGCTGCTCGCGGTACGCAGCTGACGAGCAGCGGGCGGCCGCCCGGGGCCTCTGGGCGCGGCTACGATCGAGGGCCGATGGCCACGATCGCCGTCAACGGCATCGAGCTCGCCCATGAGCGGCGCGGATCGGGGCCGCCGCTGGTGCTCCTCCACGGGGCCGGCGGCGATCGGCGCGAGTGGGCGCCGCAGCTCGCCGCCCTCGGCGACGAGCTGACCGTGATCGCCTGGGACGAGGCCGGCGCCGGGCGCGCCGGCGACGTCCCCGACGGCCACACCCTGGCCGACCACGCAGACTGCCTCGCGGGGTTGATCGAGGGCGTCGCCGGCGGGCCCGCCCACGTCGGCGGGATCTCCTGGGGCGGGACGGTGGCGCTCGAGCTGCAGCGGCGCCACCCGGCGCTCGTCGCCACCCTGGTCCTCGCCGACACCTATGCCGGATGGCGGGGCTCGCTTCCGGCCGCCGAGGTCGAGGAGCGCGTCGACGCCGCCCGCCGGATGCTCGCCGACCCGACCGCCTCGTCGCTCGCCCTGCCGAACCTGTTCGCGGCCGAGCCCCCGCCCGACGTTCGCGAGCTCATGGCCGCTGTCGCCGCGGACGTCCGCCCGGCGACGCTCGCCCGTCAGGTCGAGCTGATGGCGGCCACCGACCTCAGCGCCCGTCTGCCCGACATCGACGTCCCGACCCTGCTCGTCTGGGGCGCGCTCGACGCGCGCTCGCCGCTCGCCGTCGCTCGCCGCTTCGCCGCGGCGATCGCCGGCTCGCGGCTGCACGTCATCCCCGGGGCCGGGCACATGAGCAACCTCGAGCGCCCGGCCGACTTCAACCGCGCGGTTCGCGAGTTCTGCCGCGAGCACCCGGTCGATCACGAGCGCAGCCGGCGCCGCGGGGCCGGCTGACGAGATCGATCTCGTAAGGCGCCCATCGGTCGTGGCGCCAAGGGCCGCGGCAAGGGCCGCACCACGGCCCGCAAGCAACCCGTCCCGGTCACGATCACGCTCACCAAGCCGCGCCGCAAGTGAGGTCATCTTGCCTTCGCCCGGGCCAAGTTCAAGTACCAGTACGACATCTCGGCCGAGCCCCTGAACCTCTCGACCTGCTGAGCAGTCGACCGGGTTACGGCCGGCCGAGAGGCAGGTGGCATCGGCATCGGGTCGAGCTCGAGCACGGCAGGCTCGACCGGCACGGTGAGCGCCGGGAGGGCCGGGGCCGGTTCGCACCCATGGCCACGAGGCGGTCGGCAGGCCGCGCGCCGCCGGGCGCCCGGCGCGCCGGCTCGAGGGCGGTTGGCCTGGAAGCCGGCTCGGGATGGCCCAGCGTCATCACGGCGAATCGCATGATGGCGGGCGGACCGATCCAGGCGTCCCTTGGGCCTGCTCCGGGACCGCGCTCAGCGCGACTTGGGCACCAGCACCGCGAAGCGCGATCCCCGCTCGACCTCGCTCTCCACCTCGATCCGCCCGCCGAGTGACTCGACGATGCGCTTCGCCAGCGCCAGGCCGAGCCCGGAGCCGTTGTCGCTGCGCGAGGGATCGCTGCTCCAGAACGGATCGAACACGCGACTCAGCGCCTCGGCGGGAATCCCCTCGCCATCGTCCTCGACCGTGAGCACGAGCCCCGCCGGAACGCGGTCGGCGCTGACCAGCACCGTGCCGTCGGCGGGCGTGTGGCGGATTGCGTTCTGGACCAGGTTCTGGACCACGCGGGTCAGGTGCGGCGAGCAGTCGGCGACGCTGGCGCCCTCGATCCGCGCCTCGATCCGGAGCCCCTTCTCGAGCGCCTGCCCGTCACATGCCGACAGTGCCCGCTCGACGACCTCACCGACGGTCGCCCGTTCGAGCTCGCCCTCGAGCGCTCCCGCGTCGAGCTTCGCGAACTCGAACAGGTCGTCGACCAGCGCGACGAGAACGTCGATCCCGGATCGCATCTCGTCGGCGTAGCGGCGCAGGGTCGGCGGGTCGTCGACGATCCGGTCGTCGATCGCCTCGGCCATCGCCCGCAGGCTGGCGAGCGGCGTCCGCAGGTCGTGGGAGACGGCGACCATCAGGTCGCGGCGTTGGGCCTCGAGGGCGCGCTCGCGAGCTCGCGCCTCTCGCGTCCAGGCAAGCCCGGCGGCGGCCGCTGTGAGGGCGAGCGCCGGAAGCGCGAGCAGCGCGAGGTGGGCGATCTCCTTGCCCGGCATCCCGGCGAGCGCCGCGGAGCTGATCGTCGCCGCTCCTGCGAGCAGGCCGACGCCGATCGCGACGGCGAGCGGGCGCCATCGGCTCATTGCACGAATCGATATCCGGCACCCCAGACGGTGACCAACCGCCGAGGGTGCGAAGGATCGGCCTCGATCTTCTCCCGCAGCCGCCGGACGTGAACGGTGACGGTGGCCGGATCGCCGTCGAACGCGACATCCCAGAGGGCGTCGAGGAGGTCGTAGCGACTGTGGACGGCTCCCGGGTTCGACGCCAGGTAGTGGAGCAGCTCGAACTCGCGCGGGGTCAGGGTGACATCACGACGGCCGAGGGTGACCTCGCGGCTGCGGGCGTCGATCACGAGATCGCCGCAGCGCAGCACGCTGTCGCTCGTGTCCTGGCGTCCGTCGGCGCGTCGCAGCACGGTCCGAACCCTCGCCACGACCTCCTTGGCCGAGAACGGCTTGGCGACGTAGTCGTCGGCCCCGATCTCGAGCCCGACGATCCGATCGGTCACATCGCCCCTGGCGGTCAGCATGATCACCGGGCTCGCGGGGCGGGCGGCCCGCATTCGCCGGAAGACCTCGAAGCCGTCGATCACGGGGAGCATCAGGTCGAGGAGGACGAGGTCGGGTGGACGGGCCTCGAACGCGCTCAGCGCCGCCTCGCCGTCGGCTGCCGTCTCGACCGCGAAGCCGTCGCGCTCGAGGTAGCGGGAGAGCACCTCGCGAACCATCGGCTCGTCGTCGACCACCAGCACACAGGCTCCGGTCCCCATCGTCTCGATCGTCACGACAGCAGGTAAACAGAACCTTTCCGGCCAGGCAAGGACCTCGCAACACGATTCCGGTTGGGTGGCGGGTCCAGACCGACGCCGGAGGACCGAGATGAAGCTGCTTCTGCTCCCGCTCACCCTGCTCCTGCTCGCGCCCGCGCTCGCCGCCTGCGGCGAAGACGATGCGCCGACGGCGGCGGAGACGACCACCGGGCGGGCCGTCGAGCCCTCGGGAGGCGCCGGGTCCGGCGCCGCCGTGGCGCCCGCGGGAAGCGGTGTGACGATCACGAGCGCCGGCTCGCGGTTCGGGCCGATCCTCTTCGACGGGGAGGATCGAGCGATCTACTACTTCGACAAGGAGGCGTCCGCGGAGAGCGAGTGCTACGGCGCCTGCGCCGAGGCCTGGCCGCCGGTCCTGACCGAGGGCGCGCCCGAGGCCGGCGGCGACGCCGACCGGGCGCTGCTCGGGACGACTGAGCGCGACGACGGATCGACCCAGGTCACCTACGACGGGCACCCGCTCTACTACTACGTCGACGACCCGCCCGGAGAGGCGCTGTGCCACGACGTCGACGAGTTCGGAGGCCTCTGGCTGGTCGTCGAGCCCGATGGTGCGGCCGTGCAGTAGCCGCGCTTACGGACTGCTTACGGGCGTCGCAAGCGGATCGGAATCTCGCCTTCGTAGCTTCGGCGGCGATCCACCAACCGAAGGAGGAACGATGAGAACGTGGACCAGGGTGCTCGTGGCGGGGTTCGCCGCGAGCGCAATCGGCGTGCTGCTTCTGGCCCCCGCGGCGATGGCGAGGGACTACGAGGTCACGATCACGAACCTGACGGCCGGCCAGCCGCTGACGCCGCCGGTGATCGCCACGCATCGCGGCCGCCACCAGGTGTTCGACGTCGGTCAGCCGGCCAGCGTCGGTGTTCGCGAGATCGCCGAGAACGGCAACAGCGCGCCGCTGCTGGCGCAGCTGGCGGCGGATCCGTTCGACCGGGTCTCCGCGTTCGCGGAGTCGGGCGACGGTCCGCTCGTCCCGGAGGGGACGCCGGGAGCGGCCATGTTCGGCGACGAGGTGACGATGACGATCCGGGGCGGGCCGCGAGACCGGCTCTCCTGGGTCTCGATGCTGGTCTGCACCAACGACGGCTTCACCGGCGTCGACAGCCTGCGCCTCCCCGGGAAGGTCGGCAAGCGCACCAAGGCCAGGACGGACGGATACGACGCCCACACCGAGCTCAACACCGAGGACTACGCCGACATCGTCCCGCCCTGTCAGGGACTGGTCGGCGACAGCTCCGGCGAGCCCGGCACCGGGACGAGCAACCCGGCGCTCGCCGAGGGCGGCGTGATCGCCCACCACGCCGGGATCGACGGCACGCTCGATGATCTCGATGCCGCCGTCCACGGCTGGAGCGATCCGGTCGCGCGGATCCGCGTCAAGCGGATCGGCTAGCACCCGAGCGCGACGTCCGGGGCCGCCCCCTCGGCGGCCCCGGTCTCGCGTCACCGGCGCGCTCTCCGCCCGCAGGGAGGCGCCCCCGGGGCCCAGCCCGCGGCCGGATCGCCCGGATTGCGCAGCCTCCGTTGGCGAGTCGCCTCGATCGGGAGCCGTTCAGGGGATGCCGAAGGCGAAGTACGCGTGGGCGAGCCTGCGCCAGATAGCGCTCGCGGGTGGCCGAGCGGCGGGGTTGGCGCTTTCCCCGTTCGCCAGCACCACGATCGTCACTCCCGCCTTCCGGTCCGTGAACCCCATGCTCGTGTAGCCGGCGTAGCTGCCGTCGTGGCCCAGCCAGCGACGGCCCGCGGCGCGGACGGGGAAGGTCCCGAGCCCGTAGGGCTCGCCTGCGCTTCGGGACCGTCGCGTCGCCCGGGTCATCTCGGCGAGGGTCGCATCCTCGAGCAGGGTCCGCCGGACGAGCAGTCCATCGAGGAACTGCGCGGCGCCGCGGGCGGTGCCGGCGAAGAGGCCGTCGCCCCACGGCAGCCCGTAGAGATCGGTCGGTATCAGCGTCGCTCCCGCGAACGCATCGGCCGTCCGGCCGTTCGCCCCGAGCTCGTAGCCGTGCGTGAACCTGGCCGCGGCCGCGCGCGTCCGGCGGATCGTCACCACGTGTCCTTCGATCGGTCCGGACAGGCCCGCCGGCGCGATGAACCTGGCGTAGGCGCGGTTCAGCGGAGGGCCAATGACCCGCCTCAGGAGGAACGAGAGGGCGATGTAGGCGGCGTTCGAGTACCGGTAGCGCCGTCCCGGCCGCCGCGGCGTGTCGATCGCCTTCAGCAGGATCGGATAGCCCCAGCGGCGATTCGGGTCGTAGCGGCTTCCGAAGCGCTTGCTCAGCTCCGGGCTTGAGTAGACCTCCGGGTAACCGGCGGTGTGAGCGAGCAGCATCCGGAGCGTCACACGGCCCGAGCCGGGCACGGACTTGCCGACGTATGCCCTGATCGGCCGGTCGAGCGAGAGCTTCCCCCTCTCGACGAGATCAAGCGCGTATGCCGCAAGCATCATCTTGCTGAAGCTGGCGAAGCTGAACAGGCTGGTCTCTGTGACGCGCTCGCGCGGTCGGGTGATCGCTGCCCCGGCGGCCCCGTCGAAGACCAGCAGGCCGTCGTCGACGATCGCGGCCTGGACGCCAGGAGAGGCCGTCCGGGCCAGGGAGCGCTCGAGCGCTCGCTCGAGGCGATCATCGAGCTGGGAGCTCGATGCCGTCGTTGGGCTCCCGGCCAGACCGACGACGGCGAGCAAGAGGATCAAGGCCGCGATCGTCGCCCGCTCGGGCCGGCTTCGGCCCGCGTGGGGCCTGGAGGGCGGATACGGCATGACCGGGCGGCGCGACATCGAGCTCAGGGCCGACGAGGATACGGTCGGCCGGAGAGGAAGGGGCTCGGTCTGGCGCCGGCGCACGGGCTGCTGGCCGTCGTCGGCCCTGACAGCGCGCCGCCAAGAGATGCCGGAGGAGAGACTCGAACTCCCGACACGCGGATTATGATTCCGCTGCTCTAACCAACTGAGCTACTCCGGCGGGGAGGGGGATCGTAGCGAGCCGTGAGGTGGCAGAAACCTGCTTCCTCCGGCCGGTTTCTGACATCTCGCGTGGCTGCCGTCGAGGCGTGGGGGCGGGATTGACGCCGCTCTGAGAAGCTGGCCGGGTGACGACTGCGATCGCCTGGGACGAGCGGTGCCTCGGCCATGAGAACGGGTCGATGCTGGTCCGCCGGCCGGCGGCGGAGTGGCTCGACGTGCCGCACTTCGAGCGGCCGGAGCGCCAGGCGCGGACGATCCACGTGCTCGAGCAGGCGGGCCTGCTCGCCTCTCTGCAGCGGCTCGACTCGCGCCGGGCGAGTCGCGAGGAGCTCGAGCTGGTCCACGAGCCGGCGATGATCGACGCGCTCGAGCGGGCCTGCGCGGAGGGCCGCTTCGCGACGGTCGGGCCCGAGGCACGGGTCGGGCCCGATTCGTGGGAAGCGGCGCTGCTCGCCGCCGGCAACGTCCTCGCGGTGACCGACGCCGTCCTCGACGGAGTCGCCGGCAACGGCTTCGCGATCGTCCGCCCGCCCGGCCATCACGCGACCGCGAGCGAGCCGATGGGCTTCTGCCTGTTCAACAACGTCGCGATCGCCGCCCGCCACGCGCAGCGTCGCGACGACGTCGATCGGGTCGCGATCGTCGACTGGGACGTGCACCACGGAAACGGCACCGAGACGATCTTCTGGTCGGATCCATCGGTGCTGTTCGTCTCCCTGCACCAGGACGACCTCTATCCGGTCGGCCGCGGCGCTGTCGGCGATCGCGGGGCCGGGGCGGGGGAGGGGGCGACCGTCAACGTCCCGCTTCCGGCCGGCGCCGGCGACGAGGGCTACGCCTTCGCCTTCGAGCGGGTCGTCGAGCCGGCGCTCCGCGACTTCGGCCCGGACCTGCTGTTCGTCTCCGCCGGGCAGGATCCGGCCGCCTCCGACCCGCTCGGCCGGATGAGCGTCACGGCCGATGGCTTCCGCGAGCTGGCCGGGCGGGCGATGGCGCTGGCCGGGGAGCTCTGCGGCGGCCGCCTCGTCGTCGCCCTCGAGGGCGGCTACAGCCTCGAGCAGCTCCCGTTCTGCAACCTCGCGATCGCCGAGCGGCTCGCCGGCCTCGATCCGGCCTTCGCGGTCGACCCGCTCGAGCTCGACGTCCCCCGCGGCCTCCGCGACTTCGAACGCGAGGCGGTCGACGCAATCGAGCGTGGCCTGGGCTGAACGGTCGTGCGATCGGGTCCCCTCCAGGGGCAGCGATCACACGACCGATGGACTCCGGCAACGCCGGGGCCGAGCGGTCAACCGGGGACCTCGTAGGTCAGCTCGACCATCCCGTTGGCGAAGGGTGTGAGGTCGAGCAGCCGTAGCGGCGGGACCGGACCGGCGAAGAGCGGGAGCCCGGCGCCGAGGACGACCGGAACGATCGTCACCTGGAGGACGTCGAGGAGGCCGGCGTCGAGGTATTGCGTTGCGACGTTGCCGCCGCCGACCACCCAGACGTCGCGGTCGGCGGCCGAATCCGCCGCCTTCTCGTGGACCGCGGCGATCGGCCCGGAGGCGAACTGCAGGTTGCCCGCCCCCTCGATCACCGGCAGCTCGCGCGAGGTCAGCACCCAGGTCGGCATGTCGCCGTAGGGCCAGTCGTGGCCGAGGACGAACTCGTAGGTCTTCGAGCCCATGACGAGCGCCCCGACGCCGGCGTAGAAGCGCTCGTAGGAGCCCTCGATCGGACCGCGATCAGCGGCCTCGCCGGCGTAGCCCGCGCCTTCGAAGCCGGTCAGCCACTCGAGGTCCTCGGCGAGGTCGGCGATGTAGCCGTCGAGGCTCATCGCCGCGTAGTAGACGGTGCGCGCCATGCCGCCGAGGCTATCGGCCGCGTCCCGGCTGCCCGCCTCGCTACGGTCCTCCGGTGAGCGAACCCACCAAGAGCGAGCTCGAGCGTGCCGTCGCCGCGGTCGTCGGCGACTGCCTCGGCGTCCGGGCGGGCGAGGAGGTGCTCGTGATCGCGAACCCGGCGACGCTCGGGCTCGGCGAGCGGCTGCGCGGCGAGGCCGGGCGGGCCGGCGCCGACGCGGTCCTGGCGCTGATGGCCGAGCGCGACTCGCACGCGGCCGAGCCGCCGGAGCCGGTCGCGGCGGCGATGGGCGCCGCCGACGTCGTCCTCGCGCCGACCGTCCAGTCGCTCTCCCACACCGCCGCCCGCAGGGCGGCATCGGAGGCGGGCGTCCGGATCGCGACCCTGCCCGGCGTCACCGAGGCGATGCTGGCGCGGGTGATGAGCGCCGACATGGGGGAGCTGCGGCGGCGCGGTCGCGCGATCGCGGCGATCCTCGACGCCGGCTCGGAGGCGCGGAACACCGGCGCCAACGGCAGCGACCTGCGGCTCGGGCTCGAGGGCAGGACCGCGATCCCCGACGCCGGCGAGCTCACCGCGCCGGCCGCGTTCGGGAACCTGCCGTGCGGCGAGGGGTTCATCTCCCCCGACGACCGCGCCAGCGAGGGGACGCTCGTCGTCGACGGGACGGTCGCCGGCGTCGGCATCCCGGCCGCGCCGGTCACCCTGACCGTCGCCGGCGGCAGGCTGACCGAGGCGAGCGGCGCCGAGGGGGCGGCGCTGATCGAGCTCCTCACCGCCGACAGCGAGGACGGCCGCACCGTCGCCGAGCTCGGCGTCGGCACCAACGAGAAGGCGAAGCTGACCGGCAACGTGCTCGAGGACGAGAAGCTCCTCGGCACGGTCCACGTCGCCTTCGGCGCCTCGGCGGCGATCGGCGGCCGCATCCAGGTCCCCGTCCACCTCGACTGCGTGGTCATGCGCCCGACCCTGACCGTGGACGGGGCCGAGGTCGTCCGCGACGGCGAGCTGCTCGTCTGATCGGCGCTGGCCGCACCGTCCGACAGCCGCCTGCTCGCCGTCCCGAACGTCTCCGAGGGCGCCGATCCAACGGTGATCGACGGGCTGCGGAGCAGCCTCGGCTTCCGCGCCGACCTGCTGGACGAGCACTCCGACCCGGTCCACAACCGCACCGTATTCACCCTCGCCGGCGACGAGGCGTCGCTTCTGCCGGCGCTCGTCCGTCTCGCCGGCATCGCGATCGAGCTGATCGACGTCTGCCCGATCGTCTGGCGCGAGGAGGCGCAGCGACCGCGCGCGATCGGTCTCGCCCGCGCGGCGGCGGAGCGGCTCGGCGCCCTCGGGCTGCCCGTCTTCCTCTACGGCGAGCTCGCCGGCGCCCCCGAGCGTCGCGAGCGCGCCTACTTCCGCCGCGGCGGCCACGTCGAGCTGACCCGGCGGATGCGCGAGGGCGAGCTGGTGCCCGACGCGGGGTCGGGCGTCGCGCATCCGACCGCCGGCGCCGTGCTCGTCACCGCCCGCCCGCCGCTCGCCGCGTTCAACATCGAGCTCGCGCCGGGTGCGACCCTGGCCGACGGCGATGCGATCGCCGCGAGCCTGCGCGAGTCGGGCGGCGGCCCGGCCGGCGTCCGGGCGATCGCGATCGAGCTCGGCGCGGGCCGGGTCCAGGTCTCGACCAACGTCCATGACCCGGTCGCGGTGCCGCTCGCCGAGGTCGTCTCCTCGGTGCGGGCCCTCGGCGAGCCGCTCGGCGCCCGGCCTGCGGCGGCGGAGATCGTCGGGCTCGTCCCGGCGTCCGCGCTCGCCGGCTGGCCGGAGGACCTGCCGATCGTCGGCGGTGATGGCGCGACCCGGACGATCGAGGCGCGGCTCGCCGCGACGGCGGGCGGTTAGCCAGACGGCGCACGCATGACCCCGAGGACCGCGGCCGGCTGCCGGGAGCCGAGGGGCGGGAGCCGATCAGCGGCTAGGGAGCGGTCGAGTCCTCCACGTAGGTGAACGGATCCGAGCAGGGGGTCGCCGATCCGTTCAGGTTGACGGTCGCCGTGATCGTCGTCGTCGAGTTGTCGGGGACCGTGATCGGTATTCCGGCGCCCGTGAACTTGGCGGGGGCCCGCTTCGCCGCCGCCTTCCCGCTGCAGCTGCCGTTGGCGTAGATCTTGACCGTGTCCAGCGTCCCGCCGCTCGGCAGCGTCCCCTTGATCTTCGGGTTGTTGTTGTTCGCCGGGCTGGCCGGAATCGTTGCCGTGATCACCGCCTTGGGGAGCGAGAACTCGGCGGTGACCGTCTCCGCCGCATCCATGGTGATGGCGCACTCGCCACCGATCGTCACCGAGTCGCAGCCGGACCAGCCCGCGAAAGTGGACCCGGCGGCCGGGGTCGCGGTGAGAGTGACCCCGGTTCCCGCGTCGTACTCGGGCCCCTCCGGTTCGGCGCTGACGGTGCCCGAGCCGTCGCCGATCCTGTTGATGGTCAAGGTGTACTTGGGCGGTGGCGCGATCAGCGCGAATGCCGCGGTGACGATCTTGACCTCGCCGGTGGTGACGACGACGCAGTCGCCATCGATGTTCACCGAGTCGCAGCCGGACCAGCCCTCGAAGACGGAGCCGGGGTCCGCGATCGCGGTCAGGGTCACCTCGGTGCCGGGGGCGTACTCGGGTCCCGGAGGATCGGCGCTGACGGTCCCGGAGCCATCTCCGACCTTGATGACGGACAGGGTGTTCTGGGGCGGATTGATCGTCCAGGCGTGAGTTGTCACCGGGCTCGGC
>CAZTGN010000034.1:0-15646 GCA_964613275.1 uncultured Conexibacter sp.
TGAGGTGGCAACTACGCAATGACCAGCGCAGGGCCGGCATCCGCCGGCTCTGCGTTTTCTCTAATCGGCGCCTGTCAGATTTCCTTGAGGAGCGGGAAGCGGATGCGAAACATGATCAGGGCAGTCCACGCGGCGCGGCTCGACCGCCTGTTCGTGGCGCACGTGCAATCGGCGCTCGGCACGGGCGCCGGCTACGTCGTGCTGATCCTGATCGTCTACGAGCGCTCCGACTCGCCCTGGGCGCTGACGATGATCCTGCTCGCGGGCTTTCTGCCCTCGATGCTGTTCGGGCCGCTGCTCGGGGCGATCGTCGACCGCCTGCCGCGGCGGACCTGCGCGATCGCCGCCGACCTGATCCGTGCCGCCGCCTTCATCGGCATCGGCGCCATCGACAGCATCACCGCGATGGTCGCCCTGACGTTCGTCGCCGGCGCCGGCGAGTCGTTGTTCCGGCCCGCGATCCTCGCCGGGATCTCCGACGCGGTCGCCGATGACGACGGGGCCCTCGCCCCCGTGACCTCGCTGTACTCGGCGATCGAGGACCTCGGCAACACGCTCGGCCCGGCCCTCGCCGGTGTGGCGCTGCTCGTCATCGGCCCGGCCGGGGTGATCCTGATCAACGGCATGACGTTCGCGATCTCGGCGCTGCTGCTCGTCGGCGTCGACCTCGACCGCCACCGCGCCGACGGGCACGAGGAGCTCGGGCGGCCGTCGCTGATCGCCGCCACGGGCGAGAGCTTCCGGGCGTTGCGCGGCATGTCCCGGGTCAACGCGGTCATCGCCGCCTCGAGCCTCGTCCTCGCCTTCGCCGCGATGATCAACGTCGCCGAGGTCTTCCTCGCCAAGGAGACGCTGGGAGCCGGCGACTCCGGGTACTCGGCCCTGGTCGCCGTCTACGGCGTCGGGATCGTCGTCGGGGCATCGCTCGTCTCGCGGGTCAGGACCGGCGGCGAGATGAGGCTCCTGCTCGGCGGCATCCTCCTGTTCGGCGCCGCGACCATCGGGTCGGGCCTGGCCGGAGCGCTCGGCGTGGCGCTGGTCACGTTCACGCTCGCGGGCTGCGGCGAGGGCCTCGAGGGGGTGAGCGGGCGGCTGATCCTGCAGCGCGACGTGCCCCGCCACCTCCAGGGCCGCGTCTTCGCGGTCAAGGAGACCGCGGGCTCGTGGGGCTTCGGTCTGGCGTTCGTCTGCGGAGGTGCGCTGGTCAGCGTGCTCGAGCCCGGCCAGGTCTTCCTGATCGCCGGCGGCGGCGCCATCTCCGTCGCGCTCGTCACCGCGGCGGTGCTGCGACGCCGGACCCCGCCCGAGGCCGCCGAAGCGGTCGGGTGATCGGGCCGGGCCGGCGGTTCGGCTCGCGCCGGACCGTCGCGCACGGTGCGGGCGGGTCCGGACGTGAAGCGGGGAATCCGGTCGGGGCTTGCTAGGTCAGCACGAAGCGGTCGCGGTGGATCGCCTCCTCGGCGCCGCCGGGGAGGATCTCCGCGACCTCGGCGCTGCGCCTGCCGAGCAGGCGCTGCAGGACCTCGGACGAGTGCTCGGCGATGCCCTTGCCGACGATGCCGCGATCGTCGACGACCTCGACCGGGTCGCCCGCGGCGAAGCTGCCCTCGACCGCGACGATCCCGACCGGGAGCAGCGAGGAGCCGCGCTCGCGGAGGACCGTGCCGGCGCCGGGATCGACGATCAGGCGACCCTGCGCGGGGGTCGCCCAGCGAAGCCAGAGCTTGAAGCTCGGAGCGCGGTCGTCACGGCCGCTGAACGCCGTCCCGACGCGCTCGCCGCGGGCGGCGGCGAGCAGCGTGCCGTCCGCGGTGCCGTCGCAGATCGTCACCCCGATCCCCGACCCCGCCGCCATCTGGGCGGCGACGACCTTGCTGCGCATCCCGCCGGAGCCGAACTGCGAGGCGCGGGAGCCGATCTCGTAGCGCTCGAGCTCGGCGGTGTCGTGCACCTGCTCGACGAGCTCGGCCCGCGGATCGAGGCGCGGGTCGGCGCTGAACAGGCCCCGCTGGTCGGTCAGCAGGATCAGGCGCCGGGCCTCGATCATGATCGCGACCTGCGCCGAGAGGAAGTCGTTGTCGCCGAAGGTGATCTCGTCGGTGGCGGTCGTGTCGTTCTCGTTGATGACGGGAACGACGTGCCAGGCGAGCAGTCGCTGCAACGTCTGCCGCGCGTTCAGGTAATGGATCCGCTCCGACATGTCGAACGCGGTCAGCAGCACCTGGGCGGCGCGGACCTCGGCCGCCGCGAGCCGCTCCTCGTAGGAGCGGAAGAGCGAGCCCTGCCCGACCGCCGAGGCGCCCTGAAGCGCGTCGATCGCGGTCGGGCGGTCGGCGAGGCCGAGCAGGCGCCGGCCGCGGGCGATCGCACCCGAGGTCACGAGCACCACCTCCTCGCCACCGCGATGCAGCTCGGCGACCTGCGCGCAGACGCAGTCGAGCACGTCTGCGCGCAGCGCGCCGTCCGGGCCGGCGACGATCGAGGATCCGAGCTTGACGACGAGGGTCACGGCAGCGGCAGTGTAGGTCCGGCGGCCGCCGGCGCCGCGACAGGGCCGGGCGACGGTCGCCCGGCCGGGGCCGGTTCAGGGGCCGACCCGGACCTCCTCGCATGCCTCGGGGCGATCGAACCGGTCGACCCGGGCGCGGTCGCGACCGCGCCCGCAGCGGACCGTGTCGCGGCCGCCGTCGAGGGAGCGGAGGACGTCGCGTCCCCGCCCGCCGCGGAGCACGTCGCTGTCGGCGCCTCCGTCGAGCCGGTCGTCGCCCAGGTTCCCGATCGCGCAGTCGTCGCCGGCGCCGCCGCTCAGGCGGTCGTCACCACCGTGCCCGCGGATCGACTGCGGGCCGGGCCCGCCGCTGAGCACGTCGTCGCGGCGGCTGCCCCGCACGCTCTGCGAGCACCGCTCGGGCGGGGGCGAGGCCCCGCAGCGGGTCGGCGTCGAGTCGACCAGGCGGGAGACCTCACCCGTCAGCGAGGCGACGTAGATCCGCCCGCAGGAGTCCTCGCCGAAGCTGCTCGGACTCCCCGCGTCGACGCCCTCGGAGCGGGGCCCGGACGCGGCGGGCAGGCCGAGCACCGCCGAGCGGATCACGCCGTCGCAGTAGTCGGAGAAGACGTAGCGCCCCGCCAGCTCCTCCAGCCCCGGGTCGCGGACGACGTATCCACCCGTGATCGCGCATCGGCCGCCGCCGTGGGCGTACTCGAGCACCGGGTCGGTCAGCCCGCCTCCCGGGCAGCCGCGCGTCTCGTAGGCGTGCCTGCCCTCGCGGCAATCCCAGCCGAAGTTGACGCCGCGGCCCGCGGCCGGCGCCGGCACGAAGTCGACCTCCTCCCACCCGCTCTGGCCGACGTCGCCGATCGTCAGCGCGCCGGTCGCGCGGTCGAAGGAGAAGCGGTAGGGGTTGCGGAGGCCGAGGCTCCAGATCTCCGGGCGTCCCGCCGTGCCGGCGAACGGGTTGTCGGCGGGCACGCTGTAGGGCAGGGTCCCGTTCCGGCGGGGATCGATCCGCAGGATCTTGCCGAGCAGCATGCCCGGGTCCTGCGCGTTCTCGAGCGGATCCCCGGCGCCGCCCCCGTCGCCGGTGCCGATGTAGAGGTAGCCGTCGGGGCCGAACTGGAGCTGGCCGCCGTTGTGGTTGGGGTAGTCGCCGTGCGGGATCGTGAGCACGTTGCGCAGCGTCGCGGGATCGGCGACGTTGCCGGCCGCCCTGAGCTCGCCGACGTGGATCGCTCCGGCGCTCCTGCCCGTGTAGAGGACGTAGATCGACCCCGACGTGGCGAAGTCGGGGGCGAGCGCCATCGAGAGCAGCCCACGCTCGTTGCTGCCGCTGTCGACGAGCGGCGTCAGGTCGGTGTAGGTCGAGGTGTGGTTCGGCGTCGTCAGCCGGATCCTGCCGCCCCGCTCGACGATGAACAGGCGATCGGGATCGCGGGGGTCGGAGGTGACGTGGACGGGCTCGGAGTACGCGCCGACGCTCTGCAGCGTCAGGGCCTCCGCCCGCTGGGCCGACGCCCCGACCAGCACGACGGCGAGCGTCGCCGCCCCCGCCCTCAGCCTCCGTCCCATCGGCGGGGAGACTAGAGCCCGAAGCGCCGCGAGGCGGCACAGCGCCCAGGCGGAAGCGGACGCGCAGCGGAGCATTCCGCCGGGGTGATCCAGGCGGCGCAGCGCCTCCGGCAGCCCGTGAGGGCTGCCGTGATCTGAGCGCCGCCGCAGGCCCGCCAGCGAGCCGGCGGAAGCGGACGCGAAGCGGAGCACTCCGCCGGGGTCATCTGATCCGGCAGCCCGGCAGGGCTGCCGTGATCTGAGCGCCGCCGCGGCCCCGCCGACGAGCCGGCGGAAGCGGACGGGCGAAGCCCGGAGCATTCCGCCGGAGTCATCTACTCGAGGTCGAAGGCCACCTCGCCGACCCTCACCTCGTCGCCGGATTCGAACCCGGCGTCGCGCAGCGCCTTGACGACGCCGATCTCGTGCAGCCGCCGCTCGAGGTAGGCGAGCGCCTCCGGATTGGCGAGGTCGTGGCGCTCGACGAGCATCTCCACCCCGCGCCCGCGAACCTCGTAGATGCCGTCCTCGGCCAACGCGACCTCGAAGCCGTCGGACCCCGCGGGCCGGTAGAGGCGGTGCTCGGCCTCGAACTCGGGGGCGCCGGTCGTCGTGCCCGCCTCGGGCGCCGCTGCGGCGGCCCGGAAGATCGCCCCGACGAGGTCGTCGATCCCGGCGCCGGTCGCCGCCGAGATCGCGAGCGGCTCGCTGCCGGGGTGACGCTCGCGCCAGCCCGCGAGCGCCCGCTCGACCTCGGCGGCCGGCAGCAGGTCGCTCTTCGAGAGGACGGTCAGCTCGGGGAGCCGCTCGAGGCCGGCCCCGTGGGCGGCGAGCTCGCCGCGGACGACGGCGTGGTCGGCGTCGGGATCGGTGCCAGGTCCGAGCGCGACGAGGTGCACGAGCACGCGGCAGCGCTCGACGTGAGCGAGGAACTCGTGTCCGAGCCCGGCGCCCTCGGCCGCACCTTCGATCAGCCCCGGGATGTCGGCGAGGACGAGCTGGCGGTCGCCGTCGTCGATCGTGCCCAGGACCGGGCTGACGGTCGTGAACGGATAGTCGCCGACCTTCGGGGCGGCGCGGGTGATGCGGGCGAGAAGCGACGACTTGCCCGCATTCGGCAACCCGATCAGGCCGGCGTCGGCGCGCAGCCGCAGCCGCAGCTCGATCCATCCCGACCGGCCCGCGAGCCCCTTCTCGGCGAACCGCGGCGCCCGGTGGGTCGAGTCGGCGAAGCGCTTGTTGCCGTGACCGCCGAGCCCGCCCGCGGCGACGACCGCGCGCTGCCCGGGCTCGACGAGGTCGAACCACTCGCCGTCGAGCCCGTCGACGGTGGTGCCGGGCGGGACCGGGACGACCCGGTCGGCGCCGCGGGCGCCGTGCCTGTTCGATCCCTGCCCGCGACCTCCACGCTCGGCCCGGTGATGGGCGGCGACCCGCATCGAGGCCAGGTCGCGCCGGGACGGGTCGGCGATCAGGACGACGTCGCCCCCGCGGCCGCCGTCGCCGCCGTCGGGGCCGCCGCGCGGCACGTGCGCCTCACGGCGGAAGCTGACGGCGCCGTCGCCCCCGCGGCCGCCTTCGACGTGGATGCGAGCGCGGTCGTGGAACATGCGTCAAGCGTAGGCGGGACGAGCGGACGGCAGGCGGCCTCGCCCGCGGACGTGGCTCCGATGCTGCCCGCCGTGAGCGCCGCGGGCCCGCGGCTGCCCGCTGCACGCGCGGGCGGGCGGCACGCGCGCGCGGGCGGGCGGGGCTTGCTAGCCGGTGACCGAGACCACGCGGCCCTTGCGGCCGGGCGTGAACTCGACCGTGCCGGCGCGGGTCGCGAAGATCGTGTGATCGCGGCCGATCCCGACCCCGTCACCGGGATGGAACCGGGTGCCGCGCTGACGGACGATGATCTCGCCCCCCTGGACGGCCTGGCCGGCGAAGACCTTGACGCCGAGGTACTTCGGGTTGGAATCGCGGCCGTTGCGGCTCGAGCCGAGCCCCTTCTTGTGAGCCATCAGTCGCTCTCCTTCTTCTCCGCGGCGGGCTTCTTCGCCGGCGCCTTCTTGGCCGCCGGCTTCTTCGCCGCCGGCTTCTTCGCCGCCGGCTTCTTCGCCGCAGGCTTCGTGGCCGCAGGCTTCGTGGCCGCCGGCTTCGCGGCCGCCGCCGGCTTCTTCGCCGTCGGAGCCTTCTTGGCAGGCGCCTTCGCCTTCGAGGCCGTCTGCTGCCCGCTGTCTGCCGTCGGCTCCTCCGCTGCTCGCTTCTCGCTGCCTGCCGCTTCCTTCTCCCCCCCCGGCTTCCGCGCCAGCAGCTTCACCTCGGTCACCTCGAGCCGGGTCAGCTCCGAGCGGTGCCCGCGGCGCTTGCGGTAGCCCTTCTTCGCCTTGTACTTGAACACCCTGATCTTCTCGCCGCGCTCGTGGCCGGCGACCCTGGCCTCGACCCTGACCTTCTCGAGCTCCTGCGGCGCGATCACGACGTCGCCGTCGCTGCGGAACATGACCGCCCGCAGCGGCACCTTCGCGCCCTCGTCCTCGGCGATCCGATCGACGAGCAGGGACTGGCCCTTCTCGACGCGGTACTGCTTGCCGCCGGTCTCGACGATCGCGTATGTGGACATCTTCGCTCTGCTGCCTCGGTCGCGGTTCAGGATCCTCCGCCGGAGCTCGATCCGCTCTCGGCGCGGGAACGGCGCCGTCCGCCTCTGCGGCCGCGGCGCCGGGCGTCGGATTCTAGCCCCTCGTCGGAATCCCGCTCATCCGATCCGGCCGGAACCCCGTCGACGAGCGTCGCGACGCCCAGGGAGCGGCCGATCTCCTCGATCCGGACGAGCTTGCGCTCGCCGACCAGCGATGCGGCTCCGGTGACCGTGATCACGAGCGCATCGACCCGGGCGACGGCGTCACCGGGGTTGTACATGTGCGGCTCGTCGATCGTCAGCAGCACCTCGTCACCGACCTGGAACGGCAGCGCCCGACGCTCGATCTCACCGCGGTCGCCGGACTCGGCGACCTCGAAGGTGTCGATCGGCAGCGCGTCGCCGCCCTCGAACAGGAACGTCTTGCCGGTCTCCTCCTCGAGCTCGACGAGCCCGCTGTCGGCGCGCATCAGCTCGCGCGCGACCTTCGGGTTGACCCGGATCAGGTGGGCCTGCTTCGCACCGCGGCCCTCGGCGACATCGCGGAGCTTGCGCAAGACCTCGATCGCAACCGTCTCGGCCGACTGGACGACGCCCTCGCCGTCGCAGGTCGGGCAGCGCGTCGTCAGGATCTCGCGGACGCCGTCGGTGACGTTCTGGCGGGTCATCTCGACGAGCCCGAGCGGCGAGACCTCGACGACATAGGTCTTGGTCCGGTCCTCGTCGAGCGCCTTGCGCAGGGTCTTCAGGACCTGGTCGCGGTTCTTCGCCCGGGCCATGTCGATGAAGTCGATGACGATGATCCCGCCGATGTCACGGAGCCGGAGCTGGCGGACGACCTCGTCCGCGGCCTCGACGTTGACCTTCGTGATCGTGTCCTCGAGCCGCCCCCTGCCCTTGCCGGTGAAGCTGCCGGTGTTGATGTCGATCACGGTCAGCGCCTCGGCGTAGTCGATGATCAGATAACCGCCCGAGGGCAGGTCGACCCGCCGCGACAGGGTCGAGCGGAACGCCTCCTCGGCGCCGTAGCGCGTGAACAGGTGCTCGGCGTGGGAGTGCATCTCGACCGACTCGACCAGCTCCGGGGCGGTCCGCTGGAAGAACGAGGTGACCCGCTCGAACTGCTTCTGGTCGTCGATCTCGGCACCGTCGAACTCGCTGCCGAGGACGTCGCGGAGGACGCGGATCGGCAGGTCGGCCTCCTGGAAGACGAGCGAGGGCGCCTCCGCATCCTTCCCCCGCCGATCGACGACCTCGTTGAGCTTGTGCAGGTAGGCGATCTCGCGCTCGAAGTCCTCCTTCTTCGCCCCCTGGGCGGCGGTGCGGACGATGTAGCCGCCCTTCTCCCTGCTCGCGGCGTGGATCTTCTCGAGCGCCTTCCGCATCTGCCCGCGCTCGCCGTCGGGGAGGCGGCGGCTGACGCCGATGCCGCCCCCCTGCGGCATGTAGACGAGGTAACGACCGGCGATCGAGAGCTGCATCGAGAGGCGGGCGCCCTTCGTCTTCAGCGGGTCCTTGACGACCTGCACGACGATCTCCTGGCCGCGCTTGATCAGCTCGTCGATCCGCCGGCCCTGGCCGCGGCCGCGCTTCGGCACCGCCTTGCCGTCCGGAGTGACGATCTCGTCGACGTGCAGGAACCCGTTGCGCTCGAGCCCGATGTCGACGAACGCCGCCTCCATGCCGGGGAGGACGTTGTCGACGACGCCCTTGTAGATGTTGCCGACGATCGAGCGCGAGCCGCGACGCTCCACGTAGAGCTCGCCGACGCGCCAGTCGTCCGCCTTGCCTTCCCCCCCCTTCTTCTTCCTGCCGGCCCGCGCCGAGCCCTTCGCTTCGAGCACGGCTACGCGGGTCTCACCGGCGTCAACCGATACGAGGATCTTCTTCTTCAAGTTGGCTCACCTCACTGAGCGGATCTGAGCCTGCTCGGCGAGGAGAGCTGCGATTGGACGTAGATGCTCTGAAGGAGGCCGATCGCCATGAAGGTGACCAGGACCGATGTACCGCCATAGCTCATCAACGGCAGCGGGATTCCCGTCACGGGCATCAGCCCGACGTTCATCCCGACGTTGACGAAGACCTGGAAGAGCAGCATCGCGGCGATTCCCGCCCCGACGAGGCTCCCGTACAAGTTCTTCGAGAGTGTCGTGATCCGCAGCGCCCGCCATATGAGCAGGGCGTAGAGGGATAGAACGAGCGCAGCGCCGACGAATCCCCATCGCTCCGCTGTTGCGGCGAAGATGAAGTCGTTCTGGTTCTCGGGCAGGAAGCCCTGCTGCGCTTGAGTTGCGTCGTCGCCACGGCCCAGCTTTCCGCCGGAGCCGATCGCGGTCAACGCCTGTTTGGTCTGGTAGCTGGAGTCGGCCGGGTCGTCGCTCGGATTGAGGAACGAGGTGAGCCGCTCGAGCTGGTAGCCCTGGAGCACCGGCTGGCCGACTGCGGGTGCAGCGACCAGCACGATCGCGATCGCGGTCACCGCGAGCCCGCCGAGCGCAGCGAAGTGCTGCCAGGGGGTCCCGGAGATGAACAGGATCGCGAGGGTCACCGCGCAGTAGACGAGCGCGGTCCCGAGGCTGGGTTGTACGAAGACGATCAATGCGGGCACGAGGCCGAGCAGGAGCAGCCGCGCGGTGCGCTGCCACTCCGTCTGACGCCGGGCCCGGTCGATCGCGAAGCCGGCGAGAGCGAGGACGAGCAACAGCTTGCCCAGCTCCGACGGCTGAAACTGGAAGAAGGGGAGCTCGATCCACCGCTGCGCTCCACCGGCGGCGAAGCCGATCGCGAGCACGGCGACGTTGAGCGCGATCAGCAACGCGTAGATGCCGACCCGAAGCTCGCGGAAGCGGGAGTAGTCGACGCGGGCGAGCGCGAACATCAACGCGATCCCGACCACCGCGTAGATGCCCTGGCGGATCGTGAAGAAGTGCGGATCGCCCGCGATCTCGCCCCGGGTGGTGAAGCCGAGGGCGACGATGCTGCAGGCGATCAGGCCGATCGCGGCCAACGCGGTCAGCGGATCGAGCTTGAGCAGGCCGCTGCGCGCGCCGATCCCGGCGCTGCGCTCGTCGAAGGTCTGTGGCCTTGCGATCGTCGGCATGCGTGCGTCCATCTAAGCAGCGTCGGAGGTCAGCGGGTCTGGCTCGTGCCGGCGACGCAGCCGTCCTTGACCTCGAGCAGGGCATTGAGGATCCGGCAGGCGGCGGGCGCCGCGGTGCTCGCGCCCCAGCCGCCACGCTCGACCGTGACCGCGACCACGTACTCGGGATCGTCGGCCGGGGCGACGGCCGCATACCAGGACTGGTCCTCCTGGTCGGTCTTCTCCGCGGTGCCGGTCTTGCCGGCGATCTCGACCGGGTAGCCGCCGAAGGTCGGATAGGAGGTGCCGCCGGGCTCCATCGCCGCCTCGCGCAGGCCCTCCATGATCGTCGCGCGGGTCGTCTCGTCGAGCTCGACCTGGCGCCGCGGCGCCGGCTCGAAGGCCTGGGTCTGGGCGCCGCTTGCGTCCTCGGCCTCCATCCCGAGGTGGGGGCGGACGACCTCGCCGCCGTTGGCGATCGCCGCATAGGCGGTCGCGAGCTGCAGCGGCGTCGCCTGCAGGTCGCCCTGGCCGACCGAGAGGTTCATCATGTCGCCGACCGACCAGGGGCGGTCGGTCTCATAGCAGCCGGGCTCGAACAGCCGGGCCTTGCCGCCGCAGGAGCCGGGTTCGCCGGCCTCCGCGAAGAGCTTGTTGCGCCACTCCGGGGTCGGCACCAGGCCGGCGCCCTCGGCCGGCAGGTCGATCCCGGTCGGCGAGCCGAAGCCGAGCTGCTTCGCCCAGTCCTGGATGACCAGGCCGTCGCCCGCCTCGTAGACGTCGTCGGCCTTGATCCCGAGGTCGTAGAAGAAGACGTCGGAGGAGACGCGCAGGGCCGAGACCATGTCGACGACGCCGTTGGCCGCCCTGCCGGCGTTGATCCACTCGCGCCCCGCCCACTCGAACGAGCCGGTGTCGCTGAACGTGTGCTCGGGGGTGACGAGGCCGGCCTCGAGCGCGGCGGAGCCGGTCACCGCCTTGAACGTCGAGCCGGTCGGGTAGGCGGACTGGGTCGCGCGGTCGAGCAGCGGGTCCTCCTCGGCGTCGGTCAGCGCCTGCACCTGGTCCTGCTCGACCGGCGGCGTGAACACGCTCGGCTCGAACGTCGGCGCCGACCCCATGGCGAGGATCGAGCCGTCGTTGGCGTCCATCGCGACGAACGCCCCCGGCAGCCCGGTCCCCGCCAGCGCCGACTCACCCGCCGCCTGCACCTTCGCGTCGAGGGTCAGCTTCAGGTTGTCGCCGGGCTCGGGCTCGATCCGCGAGAGCTCACTCCCGCGCGGCTCCCCCTGGGCGTCGACCTGGACGCGGATGGCGCCGTTGCGACCGCGCAGGATCGGGTCGTACTGCAGCTCGAGCCCCGTCGCCCCGATCCGGTCGCCGGGCTCGAGGCCGTCGTAGGCGGGCTCGGTGAGCTGGTCGGGGCCGATCTCGGCGACGTAGCCGAAGAGGTGCGCGCCGAGCGTCTCCCTCGGGTAGTCACGGACGAACTGCTGCGAGGCGGAGACGCCCGGGAACTCGTCCTGGCGCTCGCGCAGGTAGGCGACCCGATCGAACGGGATGTCCTGCTTCAGCGTCACCGGGACCGACGGCGGCTCGATCCTGCCGTTGCGGACCCTGCGCTCGTAGCGATCCGGCTCCAGCCCCAGCGAGGCGGCCATCTGCGCGGTCATCTCCTCCTTGACCCGCGCGTAGCTCATCCCCGCCACCGCGGCGACCTTGCGAAGCTCGCGGTTGCGCGGCTCGGTCATCCGCGGAAGCTGGCTCGGCTCGACCTGCAGCGAGAGCACGGTCTTGTTGTCGACGAGGACGCGGCCGGCGCGGTCGAGGATGTCACCGCGCGGCGCCGGGATCTTGACCTCGCGGACCCGGTTGGCGTTCGCCTCCTTCAGGTAGGTCTCGCCGGAGAGGACCTCGAGGAACCAGAGCCGGAAGACGATCGCGGCGAAGGCGACGACGGCGATGCCGCCGATCACCGCGACCCGCATCGTGAACTGGGCGTGGGTCGGCGCGGCGTTCTCGTCGTGGCGGAACATCAGAGGCTTCCCTGTCCCCTCATCATCCCGAACGTGCCGCGTCCCGGGGCGCGGCCGCCGGCGCGGGCGCCGGCGCGGCCGGCGTCGTCGACCAGCGCCGGCCGGACGATCCGCCGCACGAGCGGAAAGACCGGGATCGCGAGCAGCACGCCGAGCAGGCCCTGGACGATGACCTCGCGCAACGCGAGGACGCTGACCGGTGCCTCGATCCCGAGCGTGAGCGAGAGCGCGCCGTAGATCAGCGCGGCGAGCGCGGTCAGCGCGCCGGTCAGAAGCGGCGGGACGAGCGAGCTGACGATGTCGTAGCCCTCGCGCCAGCGACCGGCGAGATAGCCCGCCGCCATCAGCGCCAGCGACGCGACCCCGGGGGTGCCGCCGATCATCACGTCGACCAGCAGGCCGGTCGCGAAGCCGGCGACGGCGCCGCTGACGGCACCGCCGAGGAGGCCGAGCGCGACGACCACGACCGGCAGCAGGTTGGCGACCGACCCGAGCAGCGGGACCTGTGAGAAGAAGCCGACCTGCAGCAGGACCGCGACGAGGACGATCAGCGCCAGCCGGAGCAGGATCAGCGGGGTGACGATCATCCCGTATCACCGCCGGTCAGGACCGTGACCGTCGTCAGGTCGGCGAGGTCGGCGAACGGCTCGACGTTGACCTGCTCGCGCTGCTCCTGCTCGGCCGGGATCGTCTCGACGACCTCGCCGATCGGGATGTCGGCCGGGTAGCTCGAGGAGAGTCGGCTCTCGGTAGAGAGGCCGGCGGTGACGAGGCGGTCGCCGTCTCTGACCGCCCTGTCGCCCTGGATCAGGCTGAGGTCGAGCCGGCCGGGGGCGCCGACGACGGGAGCGACCATTCCGATCGGACCGCCTCCGGCGACGCGGGCGGTGACGGCACTGGTGCTGTCGGTGATCAACGCGACCTCGGCGCTGCCGCCGGTGACCTGGGATACGCGTCCGATCAGGCCGTCCTCGGTGATCACCGCATCGTTGCGGTCGACTCCGTCGGAACGCCCGGCGTCGATCCTGATCGCCTCGTACCAGAGGCTGAACGAACGCCCGATCACCGCCGCGTCGACCGGCTCGTAGCCGTCGAGGCCGCTCTTGCCGATCAGCTCGTCGAGCTCCTCGGCATAGCCGGCCTTCTCCGCCGCGCTCTCGGCGGCGAGCAGCTCCGTCCGCAGCTCCGCGACCTGGCCCCTGAGCTCGCCGTTCTCACCGCGGGCCTCCCAGGTCTCGTCGAACCAGTCGATCAGGTCGCGGACCGGCTTCAGGGCCCGGCTCGCGCCCTCACCCACCGGCGAGAGCACCGAGGAGACGCCGCTCTGGATCGAGTGCAGCGGCCCGTCGTCGGCCTCGCTGATCGAGATCGAGATCAGCATCAGGCAGGCGACGACGAGGACGACGAGGATCGCGCGGCGCCTTCGTACCTGCTTGCGGTACATCGGCGTTCCCGCTCAGCGCCGCCGGCGGCGGCCGTTCGTGGCGTTGACCCGGTGGAGCGTCTCGAACTCCTCGAGCGAGCGCCCGGAGCCGACCGCGACGCAGGTCAGCGGCGAGTCCGCGAGCTGCGCCGGCATCTGGCACTCCTCGCGGAGGCGTTCGTCGAAGCCCTGCAGCAGCGATCCGCCGCCGGCGAGCGTGATCCCGCGATCCATGATGTCTCCGGCGAGCTCCGGCGGCGTCCGGTCGAGCGTCTCCTTGACGGCTTCGACGATCGAGTCGACCGGGTCGCGCAGCGCCTCGCGGACCTCCTCGGAGCTCAGCATCACCGTCTTCGGCAGCCCCGAGACGATGTCGCGGCCGCGGATCTCGGTCCGCACCTCCTCGTGCAGCTCGGTCGCCGAGCCGGCCTCGAGCTTGACCTCCTCGGCGGTCTGCTGGCCGATCATCAGCTTGTGATGGGTCTTGCACCAGTTGACGATCGCGTCGTCCATCTCGTCGCCGCCGACCCGGATCGACTGCGAGACGACGATGCCGCCGAGCGAGATCACCGCGACCTCGGTGGTGCCGCCGCCGACGTCCACGACCATCGACCCGGTCGGCTCGCCGACCGGCAGGCCGGCGCCGATCGCGGCCGCCATCGGCTCCTCGATCAGGTACGCCTGGCGGGCGCCGGCGGCCAGGCAGGCCTCCTCGACGGCGCGCTTCTCGACCCCGGTGACGCCGGAGGGGACGCAGACGACCACGCGGGGGTGGGCGAACCGGTTCTGGTGCACCTTCTGGATGAAGTGGCGGAGCATCTCCTCGGTCACGTCGAAGTCGGCGATGACGCCGTCCTTGAGCGGCCGGATCGCCTGGATCGTGCCCGGGGTGCGACCGAGCATCCGCTTCGCGTCCATGCCGACCGCGTGCACCTCGGTGCTGCGCGTGTCGACCGCGACGACGCTCGGCTCCGAGAGCACGATGCCGCGGCCGCGGACGTAGACGAGCGTGTTCGCGGTACCAAGGTCGACGGCCATGTCGCGACCGCCGAACCCGGTCAGGTAGCTGAGGATGCCCATTTCAGAAGTCTCGAAGGTCCTTGGGTGGGGAGCTGGAAGGTGGCGGCGTGCCCGCCGACGCGGCTCGCTCGGGTCCGTTGGCCCCGGTGCTCACGTCCGCACGGACCCGACGGCCCGAACTTGGTTGGCCCCCGGTCAGCGGCGATCGGCGGCGGCGTTCGGGAGCGCCGGCGAGTCTAGCGAACGGCGCTTGCGCGGGCGACTATATGAGTAGAACGTAACAGCTATCTCACGATTTCTTAGTGATCCTGCAATTCGGCGATCATCCGGCCCAGCGCCGGGATCGGCAGCCCGATCACGTTCGAGAGATCCCCCTCGACCCGCTCGACCAGGGCCGAGCCGAGTCCCTGGATCGCGTAGCCGCCGGCCCGGTCGCGCCACTCGCCCGATGCGACGTAGGCCTCGATCTCGGCGGCGGCCAGGGCGCGGAACGTGACCGCGGTGCGGACGAGCTCGCTGCGCTCCTCGCCGTCGCGGCGCAGGGCGATGCCGCTCAGCACCTCGTGGGTGCGCCCCGAGAGCACCCGCAGGCGGGCGGTGGCGTCGCCGTCGTCCGCGGGCTTGCCGAGCAGGCGGCCGTCGCAGACGACATCGGTGTCGACGCCGAGGACGAGCGCCCCCGGACGCTCGACCGCGCGCGCCTTGCGCAAGGCGTTCTCGATGACGATCACCGGAGGGTCGCCGACGGTCAGCTCGACGACGGCCGCCGGGGCCACCTCGAAGTCGATGCCGAGGAGGCCCAGCAGCTCGCGCCGTCGCGGCGAGGCGGAGGCGAGGACGAGCTTCATTCGTCCCCGGTGCCGGCGCTCGCCCCGCGCCAGCGCGGAGCTCCGGTCAATCCTCGAGCTCCGGGAACCAGATCGCGATCTCCCGCGCGGCCGACTCGTCCGAGTCGGAGCCGTGGACGAGGTTGAAGGTGACCTCGGTCCCGAGATCGCCCCGGATCGAGCCCGGAGCGGCCTCGATCGGGTTGGTGGCGCCGATCAGCTGCCGGGCGGCCGCGACCGCCTCGACGCCCTCGAGCACGGCCGCGACGAGCGGGCCGCCGGTGATGAAGGTGACGAGCTCGCCGAAGAACGGCTTGTCGACGTGCTCGGCGTAGTGCTCGTTCGCGGTCGCCTCGTCGGCGCTGATCAGCTTCAGGGCGGCGAGGGTCAGGCCCTTGCGCTCGAAGCGGGCGAGCACCTCGCCGGTGAGCGCGCGCTCGAAGGCATCGGGCTTGACGAGGATCAGGGTTCGGGACGTCTCGGGCATCTGCGGGGCCTCTCGGGGTCGTGGTCGGCGGTGGCTCGAAGGGCGGGATCGGCGCTGGCTCGAAAGGGCGGGGTCGGCGTGGCTCGAAGGGCGGGGTCGG
>CAZTGN010000035.1:0-15491 GCA_964613275.1 uncultured Conexibacter sp.
GTTCTCGATCCAGCCGAACAGGTCCTTGGTGAAGCGCGGCCGGTCGACGTCCCAGGGCGACCACTCGCCGATCATGAACGGCCGCTTCGAGTAGCGGCGGTAGAGGGAGGCGACGCCGGCGATGTTCGGATACTTGCCGTAGACGTCGGCGCCGACCCAGTCGACGTACTTCCAGCCGGGGAAGTAGTCGGCGGGCTGGTTGCCGGGGACGTCGGGCGAGCCGGTCGACTGCGGGACCCAGGCGATCGCGACCTTCGGCCGCGGCAGCCTCCGTCCGGTGCGGACCCGGATCGGTGGCAGCCCGAGCCCGCGCAGGCGCGCGTCGATCGCCCGCCGCCCGCCGCCGCGGACGATCAGGACGAAGCGGCGCCAGGCCTGCCTGAAGCTGTTGGTGGAGTGGGCCCGGTCGCGCGGCTCGCCGCTCGCCTCGAAGGCGCTGTAGCGGTTCCAGTGGCCGTTCATCTCCGGCAGCAGCCGCAGGTAGGTCGGCTCGCGGCGCTCGGCGAGGGCGCGACCGAGGGCGACGATGTAGCGGTCGCCCTTGCCGCGGGCGATGCTGCGTGGGCTGATCGCATCCGGGCACTTCCAGCACTCGGCCGTCGACAGGCTCATCATCCCGCGCGTGTTCGTGTCCCCCCAGCGCCGCAGGGCCTCGCGCGGCACGTAGCCCCACGACTCGAAGGACTGCATCACGGCCGGGTGGGCGCCGGCGCGCCGCCGGTACTCGCGGAAGTCCGAGGTCTGCCCGGTGTCGGAGGTGCCGGCGAAGATCTTCCCCTTCGCCGGCAGGTAGGCCTTCCCCTTCGGCAGCGCCGACGCCCGCTTGCCGGCCTGGCCCGTCGCGGGCCCGGCGACCAGCGCCGCGGCGGCGATCGCGACGAGCAGCAGCGCGAGCGACCGTCGCCGCCACCGGCTGGTTGCTCCGTGCCGCCTCATCGAGGCTACCCATCGGCCGGTGGAGCGGGAACGCTGAGCGGCGTCCGGCCGCTACGGGGGCGCCGGGACCTCGGTGGGGATCGGCCGGCCGGGCCGCGGCGAGGCGTCGAGCCGGCGCCGGACCCAGCCCTGGACCGGCAGCTCGAGCCAGCGTCGCGAGAGCGCGGCGAACAGCAGCGACGGGGGCAGCACGATCCCGACCCAGATCAGGGAGTCCGCGAGGGTCCCGCTGGCAGGCAGATCGGTGTACTCGTAGAGGCAGAGGACGATCACCCAGTGGATCAGATAGACGCCGTAGCTGAGCTCGGCGAGCCGCCTCGTGAGCCGGTTGGCGAACGGTCGCTGCAGCCACAGCGGCCCGCAGATCACCGCCAGGATCAAAGCCGCCCGCAGCGCTGAGTTCAGCATCGTCTCGAGGGTGTCCTGGCGGGCGATCGGGCCGACGTTGCCGCCGATCGTCAGCGCGTCGTCGCGCCCGTACAGCCAGGCGGTGAACGCGTAGAGGGGCAGCGCGATCAACAGGCCGCGTGTCGCGAGACGGATCAGGCGGTCACGGGGGATGCGGTCCCGGGCGAGCTCGTAGGCCCAGGCTGCGGTCATCCCGAGCCCGAACGAGAAGGCCCAGCCGGGGAACTGGTCGACGGCGATCCCGGCGACGGCCTCCGGGGCCCGGGTCGTGAGGCTCTCGAAGACCCCGGGCGCCCAGTCGATCGTCTGCTTCCAGGCGATCGTCACGGCCGCGGCGACGGCCAGTCCGATCAGGGGGTGGCGGTAGTAGCGCCCGGCTATGAATGGCAGCACCAGGTAGAAGCCGACGATGATCGAGAGCAGCCAGACCGGTGCGTCGAGGCCGAAGCCGATCCGGAAATCGGAGTCGAACAGCACCATCGGCATCTGCAGGAACGCGAGATGAGCGGCGAGATCCGCGAGCGACGGCAGCTCCGCTCCCGGCACGGCAGGCGCCACGGCGAGCAGCAGCAGGGCGATCGCGAGCACGAGCCAGTAGGCGGGGAGAAGCCGTGCGCCACGCTTGATCCAGAATCGGGCCTTGCCGCCGAACTCGCCGCCGCGGCGAACCGTCGGCAGGAAGAGGCCGAAGCCGCTGACGATGAAGAAGACATCGATCGTGTTGCCGAGGATCGACCAGACCGCCACCCCGAGCCCGGAGCCGGCGGTCACCGCGAGCACCCCGGAGGCGCCGAGCAGGTGGACGGCGACGACGCCGAGGATCGCGTAGGCGCGGAAGCCGTCGAGCGCCGCCACCCGGCCGCCGCCGCCGGCTGCCGCGGCCGGGCCCCGGTTCGTTTCGACGGTCGACATCCGGGCGCTGTATAGCGTCGCGATCCGTCGTAATCGCGCTCGCGGCCGGGCGGCGCCGGGGGTAGGATCAGATCCGACAGCATGGGCGAGCGATTCGGGAGGTGCTCCATGCACGCACGAGTGGTCAGGTTCAACGGGGTGACCCCGGAGACCATCGACAACGTCCGGGCCCAGGTCGAGGCGGCGGACGGTCCGCCGCCCGGGGTCCGGGCGACGGCGATGAAGATGCTCTACGACGCCGAGCAGGGGACGTCGGTCTTCGTCGCCTTCTTCGACAACGAGCAGGACATGCGCGACGCCGACCGCATCTTCGACGAGATGGACGTCGGCGAGACCCCCGGGCAGCGCGCCTCGGTCGACCGTTGCGAGATCGTGATCGAGCGCGACGCCTGAGCCCGGGGGTGCCCGCCCGGACCGCCGCCGGCTTGCATTCCGGGCCGGCGGGGAGGAGACTCGCTCCGGGCGGGAAGTCCCGCAACGAAGGAGGCCGCGATGGCCGCTATCGAGACGAAGAGCTTCGACTCGCCGGACGAGGTGCGCGAGTTCGAGGGCAACGGACGGGCGCTGGTAGTCGAGGTCGCCGGCCAGAGCGTCGGCCGGGGGACCTTCGAGCCGGGCTGGACATGGTCCGGCAACGTCAAGCCGATCGCCGGCACCGACTCCTGCCGGGTGTCGCACCTCGGCTACGTGCTGTCGGGGCGGATGCGAGTCCGCATGGACGACGGCAGCGAGACCGAGATCGGCCCGAACGAGGTCGTCGCGATCCCGCCCGGCCACGACGCCGAGGTGATCGGCGACGAGGCCTGCGAGATGATCGACTTCGGCGAGTTCGGCGACTACGCGAAGCGCTGACCGGCGGCCTGCGGCCGACCGCGGCCGTCCGGTGCAGCGTCCGGGCGCCGGGCCGTCGGGGACCGGCCCCGGCCGCGGCCGGGGCGCCGCGACGAGAGCCCGCGGAGAGGGCTCTCGTCAGCGGCCGCCCCCGCGGTCAGAGCCTGTCGGCGTCGATGTTGTACTTGACCCAGATACTGCCGTTGCTGCGGTAGTAGGCGGCGGCGCGGCCGTGCAGCCAGGTGTTCCTGTAGATCCAGCTGACCTCGCAGGAGACCCGGACCCGGCTCAACCGCTTGCAGTTCTTGATCCGCTTCTTCTCCCCGAACACCCAGACCCGCTTGTAGTCCCGCTTGAGGAGGCGCGAGATGAAGAACTTGGCCTTCGGTCCGGTCATCGTCGGCACCCGATCGACGGTCCCGGCCGCGGCGCCCGGCGACGATCCGCCGGCCGCGGTGGCCGCCTGCCCGTGGATCGGCATCCAGAGCGCGACGAGGACTGCGATCAGAAGCGCGGCTCCGACCGGCCACGTGAACCTTGCGCGTAAACCCATCTCTCTCCCTCGTGAATCGGGGATCCCCCATTGGACCTCCCCTTGCCCGAGTGAGCATAACCGGGCGATCCGGGTGAAGCCAGGAGGGATCGGGATCGCGCTTGTCGGCGCGGCGGCGGTCGGATCGGGTGGCGGCTCGCCGGCGCAGCCGTAGGCCGGGTCCATGAGACGCGTCGTCGTCGATCGCTTCGGTGGCCCTGAGGTCCTGAAGGTGGTGGATGCGGATCCACCCCGGCCCGGCCCGGGCGAGGCCGTCGTGAGGGTCCTGGCGGCCGGGGTGTCATACACCGATGCGCTGATCCGGGCCGGGACGTACCTCGGCGGCCCGAAGCCGCCGTTCACCCCCGGCTACGAGCTCGTCGGCGTCGTCGAGGAGCTCGACCCCGGCTGCGCGTGGCTGCAGGTGGGCGACCGGGTCGGGGCGCTGACCGTGTGGGGCGCCTATGCCGAGCGCGTCTGCGTGCCGGAGGAGGATGCGGTCGCGGTCCCCGACGACCTCGATCCGGCGGAGGTCGTCAGCCTGGTCTTCCCGTACATGACCGCCTACCAGATGCTGCATCGCACGGCCCGGGTGAAGGGCGGCGAGACCGTGCTGGTGCACGGTGCGGCCGGTCGGGTGGGGACCGCGGCTCTCGAGCTCGGGGCGCTTGCCGGGCTCCACCTGATCGGAACCGCCTCGGCTCGTGACCGCGCAGCGGTCGAGCGGCTCGGCGCGACGGCGATCGACTACCGCAACGAGGACTTCCCGGCTCGGGTGCGGGAGCTGACCGGCGATGGCGTCGACGTCGCGATCGACGGGATCGGCGGGATGGTCTCATTGCGCTCGTTCCGGGCGCTCCGGCGCGGCAATCCGTTCGTCGGGGATCCCGGGGGCAGGCTGATCGTGATGGGCCACTACAACACGATGAGGCGAGGGCGCAGGAGCCTACGCGGCTGGCTCGAGTGGTATGCGGCGACCGCGATCGTCTGGACCCGCGGCCTGCTCTCGGCGCGGCGCCGCGTCAGCGCCTACCGGATCCAGGAGCTGCGGATCGACCACCGGGACTGGTTCCGCGAGGACTTCCTGGCGCTGCTCGAGCTGCTTCGCGAGGGCGGGATCCATCCGTTCGTCGCCGAGCGCCTGCCGCTCACCGACGCGCGCCATGCGCACGAGCTGCTCGAGGGCCCGGCAGCGACGGGGAGGCTCGTGCTGATCCCGTAGGCGGGCCGGCAGCGCTGGTCGTCCTGCCGGCGACCCCGGGCCGGTGTCGAGCAGTACCGCTCGGACGTATCGAACCGCAGGGTCCAGGCAGCCATCAGGCGATTGATCGGTGGTGCCGCGCTGTCAGCGCGGAGCGATGATCCTCAGCAGCAGCGCGGCGATCCGACGATGGGTGGCTGGCTCGATCGCGCCCCAGCGATCGACCAGCCGGGATCGGTCGAGCGCACGGACCTGATCGACGAGTGCGAAGCTCGGTTTGCGCATCCCACCCTCGGGCGGGTCGATCCTGACATGAAGCGGGGAGCCCCGATCACGCGTCGACAGCGGAACGCAAACGCATAGCCCCCATCCCGATTCGTTGATCTCGTCGCGGGAGACGATGACCACCGGGCGGGTGCCGGCTTGCTCGTGACCGGCGATCGGATCGAGGCGCACGACCCATACGTCGCCTTGCGCGGGACGACTCACCCGTCTGCCGGCGGAACGGAGAGGTCGGACCGCTCCCAGGCACGGTCCTCGGCCTCGATCTCCCGCAGCAGGTCCGGATGCTCAGAGCGCAGCGAGTCATATGCCGTTGCGTGGCGGTTGAAGATCTCGTCATCCTCAGCACGATCGACGAGAACTCCGAGCAGGTCCGGCGCGGTCATTCCGCGTGCCCGCGCCAGCCGGTTGATGCGATCACGCGTGTCGCGCCTGATCCGGATCGTTGTCGTCTCAGCCACCTGTCACACTTCCGTAGATAGGAGCGTAACAACTCCTCCGCGCCGACCTGCGTTTCGATCTCTGAGGCTCGAACGACGTCACAGAGCAGGTCGGAGCGGAGGGGGTGGGATTCGAACCCACGAGCCGGGGTTGCCGGCTACCGGCTTTCAAGGCCGGCGCATTCGACCGCTCTGCCACCCCTCCGGGCTCGGCGCGGGGCCGAAGGGGATTGTCCCCGAAGCGGAGGCGTCGGGCGCCTTCACGCCGGCCGCCTTCATCTAGTGTGGCGGGCGATGGCGGACGAGCTGCGCAGGCGGTGGCGGAACTGGTCGGGGGAGCAGCGTTGCCGGCCACTTCTGATCCAGCGGCCGCGGACGCGCGAGGGGCTGATCGCCGCCGTCCTCGCCGCGACCGTCCAGGATCGGTCGGTCAAGGTGGCCGGGTCGGGCCACTCGTTCACCGGCGCCGCCCTGACCGACGGGGTGATGATCGACGCCGGCCTGCTCGACCGCGTCCTCGACCACGACCCGGCGAGCGGCCTCGTCAAGGTCGAGGCGGGAATCACGCTCGGGGCGCTGAACCGGCGGCTCGACCGCCGCGGCCTGGCCCTGGAGAGCCTCGGTGACATCGACCGCCAGACGGTCGCCGGCGCGATCTCGACCGCCACCCACGGCACCGGCGCCCGCTTCCGCAACCTCTCCTCGCAGGTCGAGGCGATCGAGCTCGTCACCGCCGACGGCGCGCTGGTCGCGCTCGACGCCGGCACCGACGGCGACGGTTGGCGGGCGGCCCGGGTCTCGATCGGCGCGCTCGGGGCGATCTACTCGGTGACGCTCCGGACCGTGACCAACTTCCGGATCGATCGCACCGACCGACCGCGCCCGCTCGCCGAGGTTCTCGCCTCGCTCGGCGAGCTGGTCGACGGCAGCGACCACTTCGAGCTCTACGCCTTCCCGCACACCGAGACCGCACTCTGCCGCGAGTCGACCCGCACGCAGGCCCCGGCGGAGCCGCCGAGCCCGGCCGCGGCCTTCGCGCAGGAGGTCGTCGTCGAGAACTGGGCCGCGGGAGCGATGGCGCGGATCGCCCGCCACGTCCCGGCGGCGATCCCGACGCTGTCGCGGCTCGCCGCCGCCGGTACCGGCCGGGGGCGGAAGCTCGACCGGAGCTTCCGCGTCTACGCATCCGAGCGGCGCATCCGCTTCACCGAGATGGAGTATGCGATCCCGCGCGAGCACGCCCGCGAAGCGGTCGAGCGGGTGCTCGAGATCGCCTCCCGGCCCGAGTACCAGGTCTGCTTTCCGATCGAGGTCCGCTTCGTCGCCGGCGACGACGCGACGCTGAGCCCCGCGCACGGCCGTGACAGCGCCTATGTCGCGGTCCACCACGACCACCGCGGCGACTGGCAGCCCTACTTCGACGCCGTCGCCGCCGCGATGGCCGACTACGGAGGGCGTCCGCACTGGGGCAAGCGCCACTCGCTCACCGCCGCCGAGCTCGCCGGGCTCTATCCGCGCTTCGACGACTTCCGTGCGGTCCGCGCCCGGCTCGACCCGGAGGGGGCGTTCGCCAACCCCTACCTCGAGAGGGTCCTCGGCCCGGCCGGGGCCGGCGGCGGCCGCCGCCGGCGCCGCTGAGGCCGCCCGGCTACAGGAAGGCGTGGCCCTCGCCGCGGTAGGTCGGCGCCTCCGCGACGATCTCCTCGCCGGCGACGAGGTGGAGGCGGTCGAAGCGCTCGCAGAGCTCGCCCGCCTTGGCGTGGCGCATGTAGATCCGGTCGCCGACCCGGATCCGGACGGCGATCTCGCCGAGCAGCGGCGTCTGCACCTCGCCGGCGCCCTCGAGCTTGTCGAGGTGCAGGCCCGGCGGCAGCCAGGGCTCCGGCAGCCGGTCCTCTCCGGCCGGGCCGGAGGCGACGTAGCCGCCGCCGAGCGCCGTGACGCAGCCCGGCGCCGGCCGGCGGACGATCGGCAGCGCGAAGCCGGCGGCCGGCCGCAGCGAGAAGCGGCTGTAGGCATCGAACAGGGCCGGCGCGTAGAAGCCGGAGCCGGCTGCCAGCTCGGTGACGGCGTCCTCGCGCGCGGTCAGCTCGAGGCTGCCGGTGCCGCCGCCGTTGACGAACCGGAGCGGCGCCACGGCGCCGACCGCGGCCGCGATCTCGGCCCGCCGCTCGGCGATCTCGGCCATCGAGGCGCGCTGCATGCGGCGGATCGCGACGTTGCGGAGCGGGTGGCCGGGAGCGGCGTCGCCGACCCCGGCCACCTGGCCCTCGTAGGCCATCAGGCCGACGAGCTCGAGGCCGGGGCGGGAGGCGATCTCCTCGGCGAAGCGGCGGGCGGCGGGCGCGGTCCGGATCGGCGAGCGCTTCGTCCCCGCGGTGAACGCCCCGCGCAGCGCCCGGTAGCCGGCGTCGATGTCGATCGCGACCGGAACCGGCGCCGGACCGGTGGCGGCGCCCTCGATCAGGTCGAGCTGCGCCACCTCGTCGACCATCAGGACCGGCGCCGCATCCGGGTCGGAGCGGGCGAGCTCGCCGAGGCGCGAGATCGCGTGCCGGTCGACCGTCGGGTAGGCGACGACGAGGTCGCGCCGCCCCGCCGCGGCCAGCGTCAGCGCCTCCGGAAGGGTGAAGCAGAGCAGGCCCCGGAAGCGCTCGTCGTGGGCGTCGATCCGGTCGAGGACCGCGCGGCAGCGGACCGACTTCGAGGCGACGCGGATCGGCTTGCCGGCGGCGCGGGCCAGCATCGCATCCGCGTTGGCCGCGAGCGCGTCGAGGTCGACGAAGGCGAACGGCGCCTCGATCCCCTCGAAGATCGCCTCGTAGCGCTCGTGAAGCGCGTCGTCGCCGGCCGGGCCCATCGCCGCGCGAGCCTAGCCGATGGCCGTGCCGCCGCCCGGCCTCTCACGCGAACGGAACCCGCATCGGGCCTCTATCATCGCCACGTCCGCGGGCCGATCGCGCTCGCGGCGACCCCCGGAGAGGTGGCCGAGCGGCTGAAGGCACTCGCCTGCTAAGCGAGTAGGGGGCGCAAGCTCTCTCGAGGGTTCGAATCCCTCCCTCTCCGCTTCCGGGGCTCGCTCGAGCAAGCTGAACGAGGAGTGGTGTGATGATCGACGTGCAGACGTCGGTGGAGATCGACCGGCCGGTGGAGGAGGTCTTCGCGTTCGTGGCCGATCAGACGAATGCCACTCGCTGGCAGACCGGACTTCACGAGGTCCGGCGCCTCAGCGACGGGCGCTTGCTGGAGCAGGGTGTCGGCTGAACGGCCGATCGCCATCGCGAGACAGCGCGGACGTCCCCGGGGAGGACGCTTCTGCAGTCCCGCGGGGCATGGCGCGACGGTGGCAGCGATCTTGTCGCGTGTGGCGCCCGTTTGGTGTCGGATTGGATGGCGGGCGTGACTATTGCGTCAACGCAGTCAGCTCGGCCTCGACGAAGCCGGCGAGGGAGTCGAGGTCGGAGATCCGATCGCGGTCGCCGGCGAGGCCGAAGAAGAGGCCGCCGTCGTAGCTGATCACGCCGATCGAGAGCGCGCGGCGCTGCGGCGAGAGCGGCACGAACGGGTTGATCGCCTCGAGCCGGCGGCCGAGGAGATAGACCGGCATCGGCGGACCCGGAACGTTCGAGATCACGAGGTTCCAGGGAAGCCGCTGGGGGACGATCCGCCCGACCGGCCCGGCGCCGGCGGCGCCGATCGAGCCGAGGACGCGGCTCACCGTCGGCGGCACCCATCCCGACGCCTCGATCACCAGCGAGGCCGCCCGCGCCGCCTCCGACTCCTTCAGCCGCGCCGTCGTCGCATGGATCGCCCGCAGCCGTTCATCGCCGTCGGGCTCGGCGAGCGGCAGCGGAACGATCAGCGTCGTGATCCGGTTGCCGAGCGCGAGCTCCTCGCCGGGCTTGCGGATGCTCATCGGCACGAGCGCCGAGAAGCGGTCGGGGATCTCCGCCCGCCGCGACTCGAAGAGCCGGCGCAGGGCCCCGGTCGCGACGGCGAGGACGGCGTCGTTGACGGTCGCCTCCTGGGCGCGCGCGGCCGCCTCGATCGCCGCCAGGATCGCCGCCGCCTCGGCGACCCGCCGGTCGCGGCCGATCTCCTCGTTGAGGATCGTCGCCGGCACCGGATCGGTGCCCCGGGTGAGGTCGAGGAACCCCTGCGCGGTCTTGAACGCCGCCTGCGGGGCCGAGGGATCGAGCGCCCGCCGCGCCGCCTCGCGCGGGATCCCGAGCAGGAGCCGGCGCGCGTCGAGCATCCGATCGGCGAGCAGCTCGTCGGTGCGGCGCTGCGCCCGCGGCTGCCAATCGCCGCCGGCGAGCCCGAGGTCGGTTCCCTCCGGGTCGGGATCGAGGATCACCGCGCCGACGTCGATCGCCGAGACCCCGTCGACGAGCGCGTGATGGGTCTTCGAGATCGCCGCGAAGCCGCTCTCCGCCCCGGCACCGCAGCGCTCGACCAGGTACATCTGCCAGAGCGGCCGGCTCTGGTCGAGCGGCTCCGACATCACCCGGCCGACGAGGTCGCGCAGCTCCACGTCGCCACCGGGGGCGGGCAGCGCGACGTGGCGGACGTGGCGGTCGAGATCGAAGTCGGGATCGTCCTCCCATTCGGCCCGGAGGATCCGCCCGGGCAGCCAGCGGACGCGGCGGCGGAAGCGCGGGATCAGCTCGAGCCGCTCGCGGACGTGCTCGCGGAAGTCGGCGAAGGCGGGCGGGCGGCCGGCGAAGCGGGCGGTGCCGCCGACGTGAACGTGGATCGGACCGCGCTCGTCGAGCAGCGAGGACATGTCCGCCGACGAGAGCTGGTCGGGACCCTCGCTCATCCTCCGACCCTACAGCGGCGGTGTCGGGCCGCTCAGGTCCGTTTCAGCCGCAGCAGCGCCTCGATCTCGCTCTCGAGCATGCCCGAGATCAGCTCCGGCTCCGGGATCAGGGCGGAGTCGGTCAGCAGGCCGACCGTGATCCGGCCTGCGTAGCTGAAGATCGAGACGGTCATCGAGACCCCGCCGGACGCCGGCGCCCAGACGAGCACGCCGGCCAGCTCGGTGCCGGCGAGGTGGACCGGCCGGGTCGGGCCGGGAACGTTCGTGATCACGGCGCTGCCCTTCGTGGAGAAGAGCTCGACGAGGCGGTCCTCGACCCGGACCGGAGCCCTGCCCATCACATCCAGCATCCCGTAGGAGACCGCGCCCTCCTGGGAGTGCTTGATCGCCTCCATCCGGTCGTGGATCTCGCCCAGCCGTCGGCGGCGGTCGCCGACCCCGACCGGTAGCCGCAGGTAGACGAGGCCGAAGCGGTTGCCGAGGTTGCGCGGCAGCGGCTCGGCGGGCGACCGCAGGTTGAAGGGGATGATCGCGGTCAGCTCGTCGACGAGGCCCCCGCGGTCGTGGAGGTACCTGCGCAGGGCGCCGGCGACGGCCGCGAGCACGATGTCGTTGACCGTCGTCCCGGTCTCGTGGCCCATCTCCCGGACCGGCTGGAGCGGGATCGGAGCCGACCAGGTGACGCTCTTGGCGACACCCATCTCGCCCTTCAGCGGCGTCCGGGGGTCGTCGCTGAGCGTCAGCATCTTCGCGATCGCGTCGACGTCCTCGCGGGCGGCGGTCGCCAGGTCGAGGAGGTGTCCGGGGTCCCGGGCGAGCTCGACCGACTCGTGGAGCACCGACCCGGCCGCCCCGATCGCCGCCGACAGTGCCCCCCGGGCCGGCGAGGTGAGGGCGTCGAAGAGCCCGTGGTCGGGTGCGCGGCCACCCTCCGCTTCGGCGGGCCCGCTCTCGAGCTCGTCGGTGAGGGAGAGCAGGACGCGTGCGAGGGCGATCCCGTCGGCGATGCAGTGATGGATCCGGACGATGATCGCGGCGCCATCGCCGAACCCGTCGACCAGGTGGAACTGCCAGAGCGGCTTCGTCCGGTCGAGGGGGGTCGCGGCCACGTCGGCGACGAGGGCTCGCAGCGCCGCCTCGTCGCCCGGCGCGGGCAGGGCGAGGCGATGGAAGTGGAGACCCGGGTCGAAGTGCGGGTCCTCCTCCCAGTGCGGGCCGGAGAGGGGTTGGCGGCCCTCGAGGACCCGCTGGCGGAAGCGGGGGAAGGGCTCGACCATCCGGGTCCTCACGACCTCCTGCACCAGCTCCCAGTCGGGCGGCTCGTCGAACCAGAGCACGCCGGTTATCACCATCAGGTTCGTGGGCTTATCCATGTGCAGCCACGCCGCGTCCGCATTGGTCATCGGCCCGGTCGTGCTCACCCGTTCAGCCTATGAACCGGGCGCGGCGATGACAGCCGTAGTCCCCACCGAAGGGGATGTCGCGATCAGGGCTCGCCGAGCAGCTCCTCGGCCTCGCTCCAGCGACCGGGCGGCACCTGCAGGTAGATGTCGCCGCGGCCGAAGGCGTCGGGCTCGTGGTCGGCGCAGATCACGGCCTCGATGCCGGCGTCGACGAGCAGCCGACGCCACGCCCGCGCCGTGTCGACGTCGCCGAGCTCGCGCACCACCTCCCAGTCGTCGAACCGCGGATCGCCGATCGCGACCTCGCCGATGCCGTCCGGCCGCTCCGAGGTGAACGCGTCACGCCAGCGCGACAGCAAGCCCATCGCCGGATCTGCTCAGCCGCGCCCGCCGGCCTCGGCCCGCAGGAGCTCGGCGTTGTTGTTGTCGACCCAGCGGTCGACCACGTAGCCGCCGAACGGGAGCACGGCGCCGATGAGGATCCAGGCCGTCTGCCTGCCGGTCCACCCGGCGTGCTCCCGCAGCGCCATCACCATCGCCACGTAGGCGATGAACAGCAGGCCGTGGATCGGGCCGAGGATCTCGACCCCCAGCGGCTGGTCGCTGGCGCGCTTGAGGTAGCTGGCGACCAGCAGGAGCAGGAAGGAGGTCGCCTCGACGATGGCGACGAGCTTGAAGTTCCGCAGCGTCATCGAAGCGGGAAAGCTAGCGTGCCCGGCGTCGCGGCTGTGTGGCGGACGCACATCGGGCCGCTCGGGCCGGAGGCGGCGAGCGCCGCGCGCTGATCGGAGCTGCGGCGGTCAGGTCCGCGGGTCCGCGCGTCGCGCCGAGATCACCCCGGCGAGCGCGATCAGGACGCCGACGGCGAAGATCACCGTCCCCATCGCGAACACCTGCGGCGGGATCCCGACCTTGACCGACCCGTAGACCCAGAGCGGGAAGGTCAGCGTCTGGCCGGCGACGAAGCTGGTGATGATGAAGTCGTCGATCGAGAGCGCCGCCGCGAGCAGCGCCGCCGAGAGGATCGCCGGGTAGATGACCGGGACCGTGACCAGCCAGAAGGCCTGAAACGGGCTCGAGCCGAGGTCGCGGGCGGCCTCGGCCAGCGACGGGTCGATGTCGCGCAGCCGCGCCTGCAGGACGATCACGACGAAGGCGACGTTGAAGGCGACGTGGGCGATCAGGATCGTCCCGAAGCCGCGGCTGACGCCGAGATAGACGAACAGGCCCAGCAGCGATGCGCCGACGACCACCGACGGCGCCGCGATGTCGGCGAGGATCACGAGGTCGCCGACGCCGCGGCCGCGGAAGCGGTAGCGGGTCAGAGCCAGCGCCGCCGGCGTCCCGATCGCGACCGCGATCACGGTGCTGAGCGCCGCGATCTCCAGCGACGTGACGAGCGCCGAGGTCAGGTCGGGGATCTCGAACAGGCGCCGGTACCACTCGGTCGTGAAGCCCTGCCAGGAGAAGCTGAGCCGCTGGTTCGGAGCCTCGTTGAGGCTGTAGACGACCATCACGACGATCGGCACGAGCGTCACCGCGAGGACGACGAAGACGTAGGACGGCAGCACCGCCCGCCGCCAGAGCGGGCCGGCGAGGCTGCGCGAGCGCCGCCGACCGATCGAAGCCGAGGCCGCGCTCATCCGATGTGCTCCTGCAGCGTCCGCGTCCCGAAGACCCGGGCGTAGACCGCCATCGCCAGCATCAACGTCACCATCAGGATCAGCGCCAGCGCCGACGCGATCGGGTAGTCGGCGTTCTCGACGTACTGCTTCTGGATGATGTTGCCGATCATCGTCGTCGAGGGCCCGCCGAGGATCGACGCGCTCAGGTAGTCGCCGATGTTGGTGATCGCGACGAGCACGATGCCGGCGTAGATGCCGGGCGCCGAGAGCGGCAGGATGATCGTCCGGAAGCGGGCGCTCGTGCTCGCGTAGAGGTCGGCCGCCCCCTCGACCTGGGTGCGGTCGATCCGCTGCAGGGCGACGTACAGCGGCAGCAGCATGAACGGGAGGGCGTCGTAGGTGAGCCCGGCGACGACCGCGAACGGCGTCGAGAGCACGTGCGTGTCCGCGGGCACGAGGCCGATGTCCTTGAGCGCGCTGAGGATGATCCCGTCGTCGGCGAGGATGAACTGCCAGGCGATGATCCGGATCACGAAGCTGACGAAGAACGGCAACAGCAGGAGGAACAGCAGCACCGACTTGAAGCGACCGCCGTGGAACGCGATCCAGTACGCGACCGGGTACATCGCCAGCAGCGCGACCGCCGTCGAGATGCCGCCGTAGAGGAACGAGCGGCCGAACTGGGTCGCATACGTCGAGATCGCGTCGCCGAAGATCGAGAAGTTCCAGGTCAGCGTCCAGCCGTCGATCGAGTTGCCGGTCATCAGCGAGACGCTGAGGATCGTCAAGAGCGGCAGGACGAAGAAGACGCCGAGCCAGAGCGCCGCGGGCAGCGACAGCAGGTAGGGGATGAGGCCGGTGCGGTGCTTGCTGCTCACGACTGGATGATCGGGTCGAAGATCGAGGTCCACCTGAGCTGGTCCTCGACCCCGGTCGGGTCGTAGTAGGCGACGAACTTGCGCTCCATCTCCGGGGTCGGGAAGACGAGCGGGCTGTCGGCGACGGTGGGATCGTCGAGCCGGTCGGCGATGATCGGCTGGGCGTCGGGGACCGGGGAGATGTAGTTGACCCAGTCGGTTATCTGCGCCTGCACCGGCGGCCGGTAGAAGTAGTCGATCCACATCATCGCGTCGACCGGGTGGGCGGCGTGGTAGGGGATCATGCAGTTGTCCTGCCAGAACATCACGCCCTCGTCCGGGATCACGAACTCGAGGTTCTCGCTGCCCGAGAGCTGGGCCTGAAAGACGTCGCCGGACCAGGCCATGCTGATCCAGGTGTCGCCCTGCTGCAGGGCCTTGATGTAGCTCTGGTCGTAGTACTGGCGGACGATGCCCGCCTCGCGCTGCTCGCGCAGCAGGTCGGCGGCGCGCTCCCAGTCGGCCGGCGTCGAGGTCTTCGGCTCGATCCCGAGCGCGAGCATCCCGATGCTGCCGAGCTCGGTGTCGTCGGCCAGCATCCCGACCTTGCCCGCGAAGGCCGGGTCCCAGAGATCCTTGATCGTGGTGATCTCGCGATCGATGCTGTCGGTGTCGTAGGCGATCCCGGTGATGCCCGACTGCCAGGTGACCGTGAACTCGTTGCCGGGGTCGTAGTTGGGGCTGCGGATCGACGGCGCGGCGTAGCGCTCGAAGCTCGGCATCCGCGAGTGGTCGAGCGGGATCAGCCAGCGGTTCTTGATCATCTGGGTCAGCTCCCACCCGTTGCTGATCACGACCATGTCGTAGCCGATCGACTGCCCGGCCTGCAGGACCGGGCTGATCTGGGCGAAGAACGAAGCGTTGTCCTGGATCACCGGCAGGTAGTTGACGGTGATCCCGTACTCATCGCTGAACGCGTTCAGCGTCGGCGAGCCGTCCTTGGTGCGGTCGATGTAGAGCGGCCAGTTGGCGAAGTCGAAGGTCCCCTGCTTCTCCTGCCCGCTCCACCACGCCTTCCAGTCGAAGCCGTCCTCCCAGCCGGTGTCGCGGGTGCCGGCGATCCCGCAGGCCGAGAGCGCCCCGGCCAATGAGCCGGCGGCGAGGATGCCGGCGGCGCCGCGGACGAAGCGGAGGCGCGAGTACCGCGGCTCGGTCAGGCCGCGCAACAGGTCGGGCCGCACC
>CAZTGN010000036.1:0-627 GCA_964613275.1 uncultured Conexibacter sp.
TCGAGCTGATCCGCTGGATCCAGGGCTATCTGGCCGAGCACGGGGTCGCCTCGGTCGGGGGGCTGATCACCGCCGTCCACTGTGCGGCCGAGCTGCGGCGGCCGCCGGCCGATCCGGCGCGCCTGCGGACGATCGCGGCAGCGGCGGAGCGGCGGGTCGATGCCGGCGCGGATGGGCAGTGGATCGCCGAGGCCGACGCGAAGCGGCTCCTCGCCGCCGCCGGCGTGCCGGTGCCGGCGCTGGCCGCCGCCGGCGACGCCGAGGGTGCCGCGGACGCCGCCGTCCGGCTCGGGTTCCCGGTCGCGCTGAAGCTCTCCTCCCCCGCGCTCCGCCACAAGAGCGAGGCGGGGGCAATCGCGCTCGGCCTCGCGACGAGGGACGAGGTCGCGACCGCCGCCGAGCGGCTCCTCGCCCTGCCCGAGGCGGCCGGCGCCGAGCTGCTCGTCGAGCCGATGGCCGCGCCCGGCCTCGAGCTGCTCGTCGCGGCCACCGCCGACGGCGTCGTGCCGGCCCTTGTCGTCGGCCTCGGCGGCATCTGGACCCAGCCCCTCGACGACGTCGCGATCATCCCCCAGCCGGCCGCTCCCGAGCGCGTCGAGGCGGCGCTGCGGGGCCTCCGCGGTGCGG
>CAZTGN010000036.1:637-15312 GCA_964613275.1 uncultured Conexibacter sp.
TGCCGATCATCCCGCCGGAGGGGCTGTGAGCCCGGGGGGCGTCCGGGGGGCGGCACACCTGCCCGGCGCCCGGGCCCCGGAGCCGGTCGCCATCGACGCCGTCGCCAGGGCGGCGTCACGGATCGGCGAGCTGCTGCTCGACGAGGGCCTCGAGCTGGTCGAGGTCAACCCGCTGATCGCCCGCCCCGACGGCTGCACGGCCGTCGACGCGCTCGCGCAGCGCCGCCTCTAGCCAGCCGCGCCCCCAACTGGGTCATCGCACCCACCCATGACGTGGGCCGGATCACCCAGGTGGGGTGGGTCAGGCGGGGACGCCGGCCTCGAGCCGCTCGGCGGCGTGGGTGAGGCCGTCGCGGAGGATCTCGGCGATCTCCTCGAACAGGTCGATGCCGGCGACGAGCGGCGGCGCGATCTGCACGAACGGCTCGGCGCGGTCGTCGAGGCGGCAGATCATCCCGTTCTCGAAGAGGCGGTCGGAGAGGATGTCCTTGAGCAGCCAGCCGGCCTCCTCGTCGGTGAGCGGCTCCCGGGTCGCCTGGTCCTTCACGCACTCGATCGCGAAGAAGTGGCCGAGGCCGCGGACGTCGCCGACGATCGGGATGTCCTTCAGCCCCTCGAGCAGCTCGAGCGCCCGCGGCTCGTTCGCGCGGACGTTCGCGAGAACCTCCTCGCGCTCCATGATCTCGATCGCCTTCAGCGCGATCGACGACCCGACCGGATGGCCACCGAAGGTGATCCCGTGCAGGTAGTCGGCCCTGCCGGTCAGAAACGGCTCGGCGACGCGCTCGTGCATCAGCAGCCCGCCCATCGAGAAGTGGGCGCCGGTGAGGCCCTTGGCGAACGTGATCATGTCCGGCTCGGAGCCGATCCGCTGGGCGCCGAACCACTCGCCGATCCGCCCGAAGGCGCAGATGACCTCATCGGAGACGAGGAGGATGCCGTGGCGGTCGCAGATCTCGCGTAGCCCCTCCCAGTAGCCGGCCGGCGGCACCAGCGAGCCGCCGGCGTTCTGGACCGGCTCGGCGATCATCATCGCGATCGTCTCCGGCTGCTCGAACGCGATCACCTGCTCGATCTCGTCCAGCAACGTGCCCGTGAAGGCGGCCTCGTCGCCGCCCTGCGGGTGCCGGTAGGCGTTCGTCGAGGAGACGTGGCGGGTCGCGATCGCCGGCGGCTCGAAGGCCGTCCTGCAGATCGGGATCCCGGTGAACGAGAGGGCGCCGAGCGAGGTGCCGTGGTAGGCGTCGCGACGCGCGATCACCTTGTGGCGCTCGGGCTCGCCGTTCGCCTGGTGGTACTGGCGGGCGAGCTTGTAGGCGGACTCGACCGCCTCGGACCCACCGGAGGTGAAGAAGGTGCGCTCCAGGCCCGGCGGCGCCAGCTCGGCGAGCTTCTCGGCGAGGTCGATCGACGGAGGGTGGGCCGTGGTCCAGTTCGTCGTGAACGGCAGCGTCGCCATCTGCGCCGCCGCGGCCGCGCCGATCTCCTCGCCGTGGGAGTGACCGAGGTTGGTGCAGTAGAGGCCGGAGAGGCCGTCGATGTAGCGGTTGCCGAGGTCGTCGTAGATGTGGCAACCGTCGCCGCGGACGAGGACCGGGATGTCCTCCGGCGCGAGGGTCATGTCGGAGAAGTGCAGCATCAGGTGCTGCTTGGCGCGTGTCTGTAGCTCAGTCATCGGCTGCGAGTCTAGTCACCATGGGGGCGTCGGGTGTTTTTGACCTTGTAGTCAAGAGTACGATCTCCGGATCGATCTGTTAGCTTGCGACGATGGAGATCACAGGGAGCACCCCCGCGTCCGCGTCAACCTCGAGCAACGGAAGCGGGGCCGCCCCGGGGTCCGGAGGAGGGTCGTGGGACGCGATCGTCGTCGGCGGCGGCCACAACGGCCTGACCACCGGCGCCTACCTCGCCCGGGCCGGGCTGCGAACGCTGATCCTCGAGCGCCGGCCGATCCTCGGCGGCGCCTGCGTGACCGAGGAGGTCTGGCCCGGCGCCCGGGTCTCGCGCTGCTCCTACGTCGTCTCGATGCTGCAGCCGAAGGTCGTCGCCGACCTCGAGCTGAAGCGCTTCGGGTACAAGGCCTACCCGCTCGACCCCGCATACGCGGCGATGACTCCGGACGGGCCGATCATCTTCCACGACGACCTCGTCAAGACCCAGCAGTCGATCGCCCGGTTCAGCAGGAAGGACGCGGAGGCCTACGGCCGCTTCGAGGAGCTCCTGTTCATGGCTGCGGACTTCGTCCGGCCGATGATGATCCGCACACCTCCGGCCCCGGGGTCGCGCGCGCCCGCCGACATCGCCGGGATCCTCAAGGAGGCGGGCCGGATCGCCGGGATGTCGCAGCGCGACGTCCAGCAGCTCGTCCGCATCTTCACGATGTCGGTCGGCGACTGGCTCGACTCGATGTTCGAGAACGACTACCTGAAGGGCTCGCTGGCCTCGACCGGCGTCGTCGGCGTCTGGGCCGGCCCGTACTCGCCCGGCACCGCCTACAACCTCCTCCACCACGCGCTCGGCGAGCTCGACGGCCAGGTCGGGTCCTGGGGACAGGTGATCGGCGGGATGGGCGCGATCAGCGAGGCGATCGCCGCCAGCGCCCGCGCGGGCGGCGCAACGATCGAGACCGACGCCGAGGTGGTCAGCATCGGCTCGGCCGGCGGCCGGGTCACCGGCGTGACGCTGGCCGACGGCACCGTGCACCGGGCGCCGATCGTCGCCTCCGGCGCCCACCCGAAGACGACGATCCTCGACCTCGCCGGCGCCGACAACTTCCCCGACGACGTCCGCGAGGACATGGCCGCATACCGGACCCGCGGCGCCTCGGTGAAGATCAACATGGTGCTCTCGGAGCCTCCCGTCTACGAGGGGCTCAGCGAGGAGGAGTCGCGGCACCTGCTGACCGCCGGGGTCAACTGGTGCCCCTCGCTCGACTACCTCGAGCGCGCCTGGCAGGACGCGGTACGCGGTGTCCCGTCCGAGCATCCCTACGTCGAGATGGAGGTCCCGTCGTCGGTCGACCCGTCGCTGACCGACGACGATCGCTGGATCGCGACGATGTTCACCCAGTACGGGCCGACCGAGCACGAGCAGTGGCCGGAGGGTGCGCGCGAGCGCTACGCCGACGAGTGCATCGCCAGCATCGGCGCGTACGCGCCGAACCTGTCGGGCGCGATCGTCGAGCGGGAGGTGCTGGCACCGCCGGACCTCGAGGACATCTTCGGCCTCGTCGACGGCTCGATCTTCCAGGGTGAGCAGGACATCGCCCAGATGGCGTTCATGCGCCCCGCCCCCACGCTCTCCCGGTACGCGACGCCGCTGCGCGGGCTCTACCTGTGCGGCGCCGGGACCCACCCGGGCGGCGGCGTCATGGCCGCCTCCGGTCACAACGCCGCCCAGCGGATCCTCAAGGACCGCCACGGGGGGGCGCTGCGGCGACGCCTGCGCCGGGCCGGGGCCTGACGCCCCGAGACCGCCGCGATCCCGGGATCCGGCGCTACCCTGAGCGGGTGGCATCCGCTCTGACAGCGGTCAGCAACGGCGAGGTGATCCTCATCGTGGTCATCGTCGTCGCGCCGATCGCAGCGATCGCGTTCGCCGGCTCCGGTGCCGTCTACCGGCAGATCGGCCGCGGTGCCTTCGCGATGGACCGCGACCGCTCCGGCGCCGACGTCGGCCCGGCGCTGGCGCGGGCCGCCCACGAGGCCGAGATCAGGCAGATGCTGGCGGCGAAGGCGTTCCGCCAGCGCGAGCGCGGTGAGGCCCCGATCGACATCGAGTCCGAGCTCGCGCGGCTGACCGCCCCGGCCGCCGTCGTCGTCCGCGCCGACCCCGCCCTCGTCGCCGAGGTGCGGGAGCTGGTCGTCGCCCGGAACGCCCGCCGCGCCCGCCAGGGCCTCGAGCCGTTGAACGTGGAGGCCGAGGTGGAACGCCAGCTCCGCGACCTCGAGACGCTCGGGCAATAGACGCGCGACGCCTTCCCACGCGCACGCCCGCTGGGGTATAAAGCGCAACGCGGTGGCCGACATCGGCGACATCTACGAGCTCGAGCAGCTCGCCGTCCAGCCCGGCACCTACGTCAACCCGCAGACCGAGGTCGTGATCGTCGTCGAGGACTCGGCCGCCGTCGACCAGGAGGTCTTCGAGGAGGACGGGACCGAGGGCACCGAATGGGTCCGGATCTCCGACGAGGTCCCCGTCGACGAGACCCTGCTCGAGGAGGCGCTCGAGGAGTACCAGAGCCGCCGCCATCCCGGCGCCGCCGAGCAGGCGTCGAGCCTTGCCGTCGACGACGCCCTCGACGACGACGAGAACCCCGAGCTCGAGCCCGACCCGGACGCCGACGAGGAGGACGCCTGAATGGCGATGCCCGAGGCCGGCGCCACGGCGCCGGCCTTCGCGCTCGCCGATCAGTCGGGTGAGACGGTCGCCCTCGACGACGGCCGGATCGCCAGGGTCTTTGCGAAGGTGCAGCCGAAGCAGCACGACGACCTCGTGCTCGGCGCCCTCGACGAGCTCGCCGCCTGACCGATCCGGCGAGCGGCGACGGGGCCGGCGGCGACCGGCAAGGGTTGTCAGCGCATCGTTCCGCTGCTAGTGTCGAATCGCACAACGAGGCGGGATACCCAGCTCGACCGACCGGGAGGATCACATGGAATCGAGCAGCAACCGCATTCGTCGTCATCTCACCTACGCGAACGTCATGTCGACGCTCGCCGTCTTCCTGCTGCTGGCGGGTGGTACCGCCCTGGCGGCAGGGCTGGCGAAGAACAGCGTCAAGTCGAAGACGGTCAAGGACAACGCGCTGAAGAGCGTCGACCTCAAGGACGGGAAGGCGGTGACCGGCGACGACGTCACCGACGACTCGCTGACCGGCACCGACATCGCCGAGTCGACCCTCGGTCAGGTGCCCGATGCCTCGCAGCTGCAGGGCAGGTCCCCGTCCTCCTTCGTCGCCAGTTCCGTCTACCTCCGGGAATCGGCCGTCAGCGCCGGGACGACGCTCGGCGACGGGACCCAGTACATCGACCGGGCCTGCGACCCCGGCGACGTGATGCTGTCGGGCGGGCCGGCGAACATCAATGCGGCCACGGACCTGCTCGAGAGCTTCCCGACGCCGGGACGCACCACCAGCTGGAGGGCGCGGGTCAACAAGAACGGGTTGGCCGACACCTTCAGCGTCGTCGTCCTCTGCGCCAATCAATAGGTCGAGCTGAAGCGGGTCGAGCGGCTGCGCGCGCAGGGGCGCGCGCCGCTCAGCCGCTCGCCATGACGTAGGCGAGAAAGCCGCCGAACAGGCAACCCCAGACGATGACCGGGATCAGGTCGAAGCGGCCGCGGTTGCGGAGCGTCAGGTAGGCGAGGGCGCCGCCGGCGAGGCCGAGGCAGCCGGAGACGATGGCGAAGCGGTCCAGATCCCAGCTCGTCAGCGCAAGTCCGAAGGCGACGGGGATCGTCGACTGGAAGACCATCGCGCCGGTGATGTTGCCGAGCGCGAGGCTGTCCTTGCCCTCGCGAATCCAGAAGAAGCTGTTGACCTTCTCCGGCAGCTCGGTCGCGAGCGGAGCCAGGATCAACGACAGCACCAGCGGTTCGAACCCGATCTCCTCGGCGAAGTGGATCAGCTCCTCGACGAACATGTGGGCGCCGCCGACGATCGCCGCGAGCCCGACCCCGAGCTGGACGAGGATGAGCTTGAACTGCGGCTGGGCGGCGTCGCTGCGGTCCATGTAGAGGCGCCCGATCGTCTCCGCCTGCTGAACGTCGCCGCCGCCCCTCAGGGTGGCCCGCACATAGACGGAGTAGGCGGCGAGGAAGGCGATGGCGAGCGGGATGTGGGTCGCCTCGGGCAGGAGCGCGCCGGCGAGCAGCCCGATCGCGAAGAAGACGAGGAAGAAGAGGAGGTCGCGGTCGAGCGTCTCTACGTCGGCCTTCAGGGCGAGGCCCTGGTCGCGACGGCGCTGGAAGATGAAGGCCGAGAGGCCGACCAGGGCCATCGCCAGCGTCGCGAGCAGGAACGGCGCCCCGATGATCGCTCCGACGGCGACGTCCTCGGCACCCTCGGCGCCGCCGATGATCGCGACGATCGGGATCAGCGTCTCCGGCATCGCGGTCCCGACCGCGGCGAGGATGCTGCCGGTGGCTCCCTCGCCGAGGTCGAGGCGGTGGCCGAGCCACTCGCCCCCGCGAGGATGATCGCGAAGCTGGCGAGGAGGAGGATCGCGTTGCCCAAGGCAGGGTCAGGCGGTCGGGATCGTGGCGGCGGGCGCGGGCATCCTCATCCGCCGAGCAGCCCGATGCATTCCTCGATCGCGCTCGAGCTCTTCGCCTTCGCGACGCAGTCGTAGTAGTCCTCCGCCGAGTCCGAGGCCTGCGGGGCGGCGGCGCCGGGGGCGGCGCCGAGCCCGAGCTCCGGCACCCCGCCGGGGATCCGGCCGAGGAGCTCGGAGAGCGGCCGCGCGTCATCGGGCGCGCTGATGTCCTGCTCGGAGCCCGGATCCGCGACCCCGATCGAGAGCTCGACGTCGAGCTCGCCGGAGCCGCCGCTCGGGTCCGCCAGCGCCAGGCCGACATCGATCTGGCGCAACGCGTGCTCGCCGCTGGTCGCGTAGACGTCGATCGTCGCGGCGTCGACGGTGCCGGCGAGCGCGTCGAGGTCCCCGTCCCCGAGCGCCGTCGACTGCCCGGTCTGCCGGGCCACGTCGTTGAGGTCGGAGACCAGCTTCGGGACGTCGGCGGAGCCGCTGACGTGGACGACCTCGTCGCCGTCGAGGTCCTCGGCGCCCTCGTTGGTCAGGTCGGTGACCCAATCGCGTGGATCGATCCCGAACTGCGCGAGCGAGCCCCCCTCCCGGTCGTCCCGTTCGGCTGCCGACCGCTCGTAGGTGGCCTCGAGCGCCTCGAACGTGGAGTCGTCGAGCTGGTAGTCGGCGCCCTGAAAGCCGACCCAGGCGCCGTCGCCGGTCAGGGTCAGCCCACCGTCGATGTCGAGCGGCATGCCGCCCGCGTCGACCGACGCGCTGAGCTCGAAGTCCACCGAAGGCAGCTCGGCGGGGCCGTTCGACTGGAACGGGCCGCCGAGCTCGGCCGACAGGTCGATCGGCAGCTCGCCTTCGCCCTCGCCGCTCGAGGCGACGGCGAGCTCGACGTCGAGAACGCCGCTGTCGACGCCGCCCTCCCCACCGAGCGCGTCATCGAGGATCTGCCGGGGGTCGGCGTCGGCCTCCTCGCCGCCGCCGCAGCCGGGCAGGGCAGCGAAGGCCGCCAGCCCGGCGACCAGCACGGACGCGATTGTCGCCTTGGCTCGCACGTGATCGATCCGCCCGCCCAGCTCGATCGGGCGCGCTCAGGGTACCCTGGATCGGTGCCCGTCGCCGCCGAGAGCGAGCCGTGCTTGCCCCGGACGATCCTCTACACCGGCAAGGGAGGCGTCGGCAAGACCAGCGTCGCTGCGGCGACGGCCCGCCGCTGCGCCGCCGCCGGCCTGCGCACGATCGTCCTCTCGACCGATCCGGCGCACAGCCTCGGCGACGCCCTCGAGGAGCGACTCGGGCCGGACCCGCGTCCGGTCGCCGATCGCCTCTGGGCCCAGCAGATCGAGGCCCAGACGGAGATGGAGGCGAACTGGGCGGCGGTCCGCGACTGGCTCGGCAAGGCCCTGGCCGACCGCGGCGTCCTCGGCGTCGCGGCCGAGGAGCTGACCGTCCCGCCGGGGATGGACGAGCTCTTCGGGCTGCTTCAGATCCGCTCCCACCACGGCGGCGGCGACTACGACGTGATCGTCGTCGACTGCGCGCCGACCGGCGAGACCCTGCGCCTGCTCTCCTTCCCCGACGTCGCCCGCTGGTGGCTCGACAAGATCCTTCCCTGGGAGCGGCGGCTCGTCTCCGCGGCGCGTCCCTTCGCGAAGACGTTCCTCGACGTGCCGCTCCCCGGCGACGACGTCTTCGCCGACGTCCAGGCCCTCGTCGGCAACCTGATCGCGATGAACGGGATCCTCCGCGATCGCGAGCGCACCTCGATCCGGCTGGTGATGAACCCCGACCGGATGGTGATCCGCGAGGCGCAGCGGACCTTCACCTACCTCAACCTCTACGGGTACCTGACCGACGCCGTCATCGTCAACCGGGTCTTCCCGGAGGAGCTCTCGGGCTCCTACTTCGACTCCTGGCGCGAGCGCCAGCGCGAGAACCTCGACGAGGTGCGGGCCGGCTTCGACCCGGTGCCGCTGCTCGTCGCCCGCTACTTCCCCGAGGAGGTGGTCGGCGCGCGGATGCTCGACCGGCTCGGCGAGGAGCTCTTCGCCGGCGAGCGCCCGGAGCGGGTGCTGCACTCGGAGCTCGCGCAGCGGATCGAGACCGACGGCCGTCGCACCGTGCTCGCGATACCGGTCCCCTTCGCCGACCGCTCGGAGCTCGACCTGAGCAAGGTCGGCCCGGAGCTGATCGTCCGCGCCGGCAGCGAGAAGCGGACTATCATCCTGCCGACCGCACTCGCCCGCCTCCGCCCGGCCGGCGCCCGGCTCGAAGCCGGCACGCTGGAGGTGAGCTTCGAAGATGACCGCCCCCGACGAGCACACGAACCGGCCGCCGCCGCAGCCCCGGGAAGCGACGACGAGCCCGCACGCGGAAGAGCCGGCTCGGGGAGCCCCCGGCAGCGGGCCTGACTGGGCGCACGGCGACTGGGCCGCGGCCCACCACGCCGATCCCCGCTGCCTCGAGCTCTGCCCGATCTGCCGCGGCGCCGAGATCCTCCGGGCCGCCGGCGGGACCGAGCTGCGCGGCCAGCTCGACGACGTCGGCCGCGAGGCGCTGTTGACGCTGCGCTCGGTGGTCGACCACTACCTCGAGCGGCTCGACGCCCGCCCCGGCCCGGACGAGCGGGTCGAGCGGATACCGATCGACTGACCCGGGCCTCAGCCGGCCGCGGCCCGGACCTCGGCCAGCAGCCGGCGGTCGTGCTCGTAGTCGAGCCGCGCCGACGCCTCCGCGAGCGGCAGCCATTCGAGCGCGTCGACCTCGTCGTTCGGCGCGAAGGCGCCGCCGCGCACCCTCATCAGCCAGTAGCGGACGAGCTTCGGGCGGCCGCGCGCGTCGCGGTAGCGGGCCGGCGACAGCTCGGCGCCGAGCTCGCAGCTCAGCCCGGTCTCCTCCTCGACCTCGCGCAGGGCCGCCGCAGCGAACCCCTCGCCCGGGTCGAGCTTGCCCTTCGGCAGCGACCAGTCGTCGTAGCGCGGGCGGTGCACGACCGCGACCTCCACCCCCGCCCGCCCGTCACGGAGGACGACGCCGCCCGCCGCCCGGACCTGCTCCTCGTCGCCGGCCGCGCTCAATCGCTGATCCCGAGCCGACGGCAGCGCTCGCGGGCCCGCTCGACGACCTCGGCCTCCCCGGCCACGGCTCCGCCCCGCATCAGCACCCTTCCGGCCACGATCGTCGCCTCGACGACCGCACCCGACGCGGCGTAGACGAGGCCGGCCTCGAGCGATCCGACCCCGAGCTCGTGTCCGTCGGTGCGGACGAGCAGCAGGTCGGCCGGCGCACCGACCTCGAGCGCGGTCGCCCCGAGCAACGGCGCCCGGCCGCCGGTCGCGATCGCCAGGGTCTCCGCCGCCGGGCTCGCGGCCGCATCGGCCCGCAGGTGCTTCTGCGCGAGCGCGAGATGCTTGGCGTCGGCGAGCAGGTCGAGCGAGTTGTTGGAGCCGGCGCCGTCGGTCCCGAGGCCGACCGGGATGCCGTGACGCTGGGCGGCGTCGAGGTCGACGATGCCGCCGACGCCGAGCTTCATGTTCGCGACCGGGTTGGTGACGACCGTGGCTCCCGACCCGGCGATCAGCTCACGCTCACCGTCGTCGAGCCAGACGCAGTGGGCCAGCAGCGTCCGCGGCCCGAGCAGCCCGACCCGGTCGAGCAGCTCGACCGGCCTGAGCCCGTGCGCCGCGACGCAGTCCTCGACCTCCCGCTCGGTCTCGGAGGCGTGGATCTGGACCGGTACGCCGAGCCGCTCCGACTCGGCCGCGATCCAGCCGAGCGACTGGGGCGAGACCGTGTAGACCGCATGCGGGGCGAGCGACGGCGCCACCATCCCGACCGCGGCCGCCTCGATCGCCTCGAGGCCGTCGGCCGCGGCCCGCCGGATCTCCCCGATCCGCCCCCCGTCGCCGCCGTCGAGCAGCGGCGGCCCGATCGTCGCCCGGATCCCGGCGTCGCCGACCGCGCGCGCGACCGCGCCCGGCCGCCAGTACATGTCCCAGAAGCGGACGGTCCCGGTGCGGATCATCTCGACGCAGGCGAGGCGGGTGCCCCAGTAGACGTCCTCGTCGTCGAGCTTCGCCTCCGTCGGCCAGATGTGGCGCTCGAGCCACTCCATCAGCGGCACGTCGTCGGCGTAGCCGCGAAACAGCGTCATCGCCGCGTGGGTGTGGCCGTTGACGAGCCCGGGGACGATCGCCGTGCCGCTGCCGTCGAGGCGCTCGTCGCCGGGCTCGGCGGCGACGCCGGGGCCGATCGCGGCGATCGTCCCGTCCTCGATCCGGACCCCGACGGGCTCGCCGTCGCGTGAGGCTCCCTCGATCGCGAGCCCCATCAGGCCCCCTCGAGCCCGGCGCCGACGGCCTCGATCGCCGCCTCGGCGCGGGTCCGGTTGTGCGCCTTGCCGGCCTCGAACTCGGCGACCGAGAGCCGCCGGTCGGCGACGCCGTTGGCGAGGTTGTCGACGACGCAGACCGCCGCGTAGGGGATCCCGAGCTCGCCGGCGAGGACGCACTCGGAGGCGATCGTCATCCCGATCACGTCGGCGTGGGCGCCGATCAGGCGGATCTCGGCCGCGGTCTCGAAGCGCGGGCCGATCGCCTGCCAGTAGACGCCGCCGTCGCGCAGCTCCGGCTCGGCGCGATCCGCCCAGGCAGCGACGACCGCCTCCCGCCAGGCGCTGTCGAACCCCGGTACGCGCTCGCCGCCGCGGCCGTCGTCGAGCGAGAGCCCGAGGTGGAGGGCGATGAAGTCGTCGGGGCAGAGGAACGTCCCGACCGCGAGCTCGGCCCGCAGCCCGCCGACCGAGCCGATCGCGAGGATCCGGTCACAGTCGAGCTCGGCGAGGGCGGCGAGGTTGCGGGCGTGGTCGATCTTCGCGCCGGTCGCATAGCGATCGAGGCCGTGCCGCTGCAGGAGCACCCGCCCGCCCCGCACGTGGACGCGAACCGGGCCCGATGGCGTCGCGACCTCGGCGGGCTCGAACCCCGCCGCCGGCTCGCTGCCGAGGATCGAGTGCCCGCCGATCAGCGCCAGCCTGCCCATCGGGTGATCCTAGATGCCTATTCGCGCTCGAGCGCCTCGAGTCGGCGCAGGAGCTCTCCGGACGGGACGCTGCTCGCGCCCGCCGCCCTGACCGAGCCCCGCAGCCGCCGATCGCTGGTGACGACCACGATCGCGGCCGGATCGGGATCGGCGCGGAGGCGGGCCACGATCTCCCGGTCGGCCGCGTCGCGGCCGCCGGGGGCGAACCCGACCGCGACGGCACCGCCCGCCGCCTCGACCCGTCGATGCGGGCGGCCGTCGAAGATCACCGTCACCTCGACGCCCGTCGCGGCGAGCCCGCCGAGGCGCCGGGTGAGCCGCTCCATCGCGGCGGGCCGATCGCGCCACCAGCCGTCCGGCCGCGACCCGAGCACGTTCATCCCGTCGACGAACAGCCGCTCCACGAACGCGACCGTATCCGTCTCGACGGCGGGAGCCCGATGTAACACGACTCGATGTCGCGGTAGCGCTAGGGTCCCCGCCGTGGGACCGGAACGAAACGGCGGCGAGGACGAGATGACCATCGACGAGCTCGCGCGGGCGAGCGGGATGACCGCGCGCAACATCCGCGCCCACCAGTCGCGGGGCCTGCTCCCCGCCCCCACGGTCCGCGTCCGCACCGGCTACTACGGGCCCGAGCACCTCGCCCGGATCCGGCTGATCCTGGACATGCAGGCCGAGGGCTTCAACCTGAAGTCGATCGAGCGGCTGCTCGAGATCGGCTCCGGCCGCGGCAGCCGCGAGGCGCTCGAGTTCCAGCGGGCGCTGCTGGAGCCGTTCGGGAGCGAGGAGCCCGAGGTGATCGACGACGACGCGGTCGCGGAGATCTTCGGGGACCCGCCCGACCGCAAGCTGCTCGCGAGGGCGCGGCGGATCGGCCTGTTGGAGCCGATCGGCGAGGGCGCCTGGGAGGTGCCGTCACCGACGCTGCTCGGCGCCGGTCGTGACCTCGTGGCCCGCGGGATCCCGCTCGAGCACGCGCTGGCGGTCGGCGATGCGATCAACCGGCACACGACCGCGATCGCGAGGGAGTTCGTGCGCCTCTTCGTCAGGGACGTCCTCGAGCCGCTGCGTCGGGACGGTCGCGCCGAGGACCTGGCGGCCGCCGGCGAGGCCGTCGAGCGGCTGCGCCCGCTCGCCTCGCAGGCCGTGATGGCCAGCTTCGGGGTCGTGATGACCCGGGCCGTCGAGCGCCAGCTCCGCCGCGAGCTCCGCTAGATCCGCCACCACGGAGCGCGGCGGCCTCGCTCGGTGAACGGCGGCGGGCCGATGCTCATCGAACCCGGGCCGCCGGCCCGCCGTCAGACCTCGAGCCGGGGCAGCTCGACCGCGAGCTCGGCGAGGAACGGAAGCTCCGGGCGCCGGGCCGCGAACAGCTCGAAGGTCGCCCGGTAGTGGTCGAGCCGGTCGCGCTCGACCGCCGTGCCGGCCGCCGTCAGCGCCCTGGTCCTGGCGAGCTTGTCGGCGAGGTAGATCGAGGCCGGGACCCCGCCCGCGCCGAGGACCCGGACGCGGTGCTCCGCCTTGCGCTCCCGGTACTCCGTGATCGACGGATCCTCCGTCAGCGCCGCGACCCAGCCGCCGATCCCGGGGCCGAGGTCGGCGACGATCGCCTCCACGGTCATCGGCGTGTCCTCGACGAGGTCGTGCAGGAGCGCAGCCGCGACCGCGTCCTCGTCGAAGCCGACCGCATCGACGAGCGCGGCGACCTCGACGGGGTGCTCGATGCCGGCCCCGTCCGCGACCCCGGAGCCGGCGTAGGCCTCGACCGCGAGCTCCCATGCCCGCCCTGGAAGCTCCCGTCCGGCGATGAAGTCCGGTGCGGGCTGCACGGGCCGAGGATAGCCGTCGGCGCCCGTCGCGAGATCGCCGCGGCGGCGACCGGCGGGATACAGTCCCGCTGCCCGCCCATGACGGCCGCGACGATCGTCCGGATCCACCTCGACGCAGCCCGGCTGAAGCCGGAGGGGGCGCCGCGCTTGGGCGCTCCGGCCGGCTGATGCGCTCCGGGATCGACCCGGCGCGCGGCGTCGTCCACGCGGTCATGCGGCGGATCGGGGCCGGCGTGGTCGAGCTCGACGAGCGCTTCGAGGGTGGCCGCCGGCTCCACTTCGGATCGCCGTCGGCGCCGCTTCGGGCCCGGGTCCTGGTCCGCGATCCGAGCGTCTACCGACGCATCGCCGTCGCGAAGAGCATCGGCCTCGGGCAGAGCTACGCCGAGGGCCGCTGGGAGGTCGACGACCTGGTCGCGCTGCTGCGAATCGCCGCCCGCGACATCGGCCGCGCCGACCCGCTGCGGCGGCGCCTCGCCCCGCTGCTGCTCCCCTTCCAGCGCCTCGCGACGCTGCCGATGCTGAACACGCGCGCCGGCGCGCGGAGCAACATCGCCGCCCACTACGACCTCGGCAACGAGATGTTCGAGCTGTTCCTCGACCGCGAGGCGATGATGTACTCCTGCGCCTGCTACGAGACCGGCGGCGAGACGCTCGAGCAGGCGCAGCGCGTGCGCCTGGAGCGGGTCTGCGACGCGCTCGAGCTGAGGCCGACCGACCACCTGCTCGAGATCGGCACCGGCTGGGGCGGGATGGCCATCCATGCCGCATCGACCCGCGGCTGCCGGGTGACGACGACGACGATCTCGCGCGAGCAGCGCGAGTACGCGGAGGCCCGGGTAGCCGCCGCCGGCCTCGACGACCGCGTCAGCGTGATCGGCGCCGACTACCGCGACCTCGACGGCGGCTACGACAAGCTCGTCTCGCTGGAGATGATCGAGGCGGTCGGCTGGGAGTGGTTCGATGCCTACTTCCGCAACTGCTCGCGGCTCCTCGGCCCCGCCGGCCTCTTCTTCCTGCAGGCGATCGTGATCGCCGACGCCGCCTACGAGCACGAGAAGCGGACCCGGAGCTTCGCCAACCAGCTGATCTTCCCGGGCGGCTGCCTGCCCTCGGTGGAGTCGATCCAACGCTCGATCGCCCGCGGGACCGACCTGCGGACGGTCGCGCTCGAGGACATCTCGGCCAGCTACGTGCTCACGCTGCGCGCCTGGCGCGAGCGCTTCGAAGCCGCGACCGGACGCCTCGAGGAGCTCGGCTACGACGAGCGGTTCCGCCGCACCTGGCGGTTCTACCTGGCGATCAGCGAGGCCGGCTTCGCCGAGACCAGGATCCGCGACGTCCAGATGCTCTTCGCGAAGCCGCGCTGGGGCGGGCGGCCGCGCCTGGTGGCGCACGCCTCCGACCGCGACGATTGCGCCGCGGTGCCGGACGGGGCGGCGGTCGCAGACCCGCAGGCCTGCTAGGGCCGGGCTGCGCCGATGGCGCCCCCCGCCGACGTGCGGACACCGTCCGGCTCCGTGCGCGCCCGTCGCCGCGCCGCGGCCCG